>CAMTWC010000001.1:0-33520 GCA_947085345.1 uncultured Gammaproteobacteria bacterium
GCAGAAGGTGCAGCCGCCGATGCCCTTGCTGCCGTCGCGGTTGGGACAGGTGAAGCCGGCGTCGAGCGCGACCTTGTGCACCCGCTCGCCGTGCCGTTCCAGCATGGCACGGCCAAAGGTGTGGATGCGCGCCGAGAGAACGGTCACTTAACCGGGTTTGCCGTCGACCCGCGGACGCAGCAGGATAGGCGTGTAGATGGCGGCGAACAGGCCGAACGCGGCCATCCACAGCAATCCGGAAACCGTCATACCCAGCGCATACGCTTGCGGGAACAACAGCGGGACAGCGACGCGGATGAGGGCGGCGAGGTTGACCGCGACGAAGGCCCACGTCATCAGCGGCGCCGGCTCCAGCATGCGTCCGCTGTGGCCGAGCGAGACGCGCGCCATCATGCCCAGGGTCAGCACGCCGATGCCGCCTGCGGTGAAGGCGTGCAGCGCGCTGCCGGCCGCGGCGCCCAGTCCGGCCGCAGACAGGGCAAGCAGCGCGAAGCCGACGGCGATCCAGGCGTAGCCCAGATGCAGGATCCACAGCAGCGGCACCGACCAGTACTTGCTCGTGTACCAGCCCGCGAGGCGGATGAAATGTACGCCCGCGGCGGTGGCGGCGAGCAGCGCGGCGACAGGCGAAACGGGCGCGATCAAGGCGGCGATCAGCGCGGCCAGCGTGGCGACCGGCGCCAGGATTTCGATGGTTTTCCAGCGCCGCGCACGGGTGTGCAATTTGTTGTCGGTGAAGCTGGGGATCACCCGGCCGCCCATCACGACGATCATCGTCACCACGACGTAGGCAGCGAGATGCAAGCCCTGGCTGGCGGTGCCGGAAGTCCAGCCGAGCGCGTCCCCATGCACCAGCGCATTGGCCGCCGACAGTGCCAGCAGCATGACGGGGAAGGGGTAGTTGTGCAGCTGCTTTGCCTGCATGATCGGCCATGCCAGGGTCAGCGCCAGCACCGGCAGGAAGGCGAGGTCGACCAGCGCCACGAGTTCCGCCGGCAGACCCGGAACCAGGAAGACCAGCCGCCCCGCCAGCCACAGCAGGAACAGCGCGGCCAGCGGCGGGCCGGACGGCGTGGGGATGCCGGTCCAGTTCTGCGCCGCGGTGAGCAGGAAGCCGGCGATCACCGCCACGGCGAAGCCGAACAGCATTTCATGGCCATGCCAGGCGGTCGGCGACAGGTTTCCGATGTCGAGCCCGCCGCGCAGCACCAGCAGCCACAGCGCCAACATCAGGACGGCATAGAGGCCGGCGGAAAGGAAAAACGGACGGAAGCCGAGCGCGAAGGGCGCCCAGCCGGTGAGCGGCGGGTGTTTCTGCAGGTCTTCGATGGGGAGCAATGCCATGGTGTGTTCCGGTCAGCGGGGAATGCTTGATTCGCTGGATTCCGGCTTTCGCCGGAATGACGGGCTAATGGATTGTTTTGGATCAACCCGTGCTCCAGGCGCGCGGGCGCCGCATGCCGGCAATTTTGCAGGCCTGCTTCACGTAGCCATACGGATACAGTTCGAACAGCTTCTTCTGCGCATCCTTCCCCACGCGCTCGGCCAGGTGCTTGATGACGAAGCGGGCATCGGCGATGACCTGGTGTTCCTCGTAGTAGTCGCGCATGAAGCGGATCGTGTCCCAGTGATCCTCGCTGAGCTGGATGTTCTCTTCCTGAGCCAGGGCACGGGCCACGTCTTCGTTCCAGTCGCAGGGTTCGATCAGGTAGCCCTCGGCATCGCGTTCAGGCATGTCGGTACTCATGCTTGGGTTCTCCTTGCTGTCGGTTCAAACATCATTCGGCAAATGTGGACAGCTCAGGTGCCGCCGCCGTGGAATTCCACGCCAGGCTGGCGTTCCGGAAGTTCTTCCACCAGCAGTTCGCGCCGCGAGCGCGCCAGCGACTCGACCCCGGCTTCGTCCAGGTAGGACTTGGCGTCGGACACCGCGGCGGCCAGCAGCTCGGCGGCCAGCGCATTGGGATCGCGACCCAGCGACTTGGCGAGCGCCCGCAGCTCGACGCAGGGATCCTGCGGCAGGCGGATTTCCAGCGGCTTGCCGGCGCCTGCCGGGACCGGCGCCGGGGGGGTGGCGGCGCCGGCTTCGGCCAGTACCCGGCTCATCACGCTGGCAATCCCGGATGCGGCCGAAGGGGTCTGTTCTGCAAGCTGCAGGCGAATCTTGTTGACGAAATACTTTTCGAAATCGACCTTGGCCTGGTGCACCCAGCGTCCCTGGCGCATCCAGTTGATGTCGCGCAGCGGCACCTGCGGTTCCGACAGATAGGCGGCGCCCGTGTTGCCCATGTCGGTCAGCCACCTGGCGCGCTGCGGCACGTAGCTCGTCAGCGGCGCGTCGCCTATCTGGGCCAGGATGTTCTGCACCACGGTCTCGCTGGCTTTCGAAATGGAATATACCGAGTCGGGCGCGCCGACCGGCACCGGCGTTGCGACCACCGCCGGCTGCGCCACGCAGGCGCCGAGGGCGAACACATTGGGGTAGTCCGGGTTGCGCAGGTATTCGTCCACCACCACCAGCCCGCGCTCGTTGACCAGCCCGGGCGAGTTGCGCACCCCCGGCACGCCGCCGAAGGCCGGCCAGTACACCGAATAGGCATAGGGCAGGACGTGGGTCTGCTTTTCCTTGCCGGCGGCATCGAGCTCGACCACGTGGATGGTGTCCTTGTCGATGCGCAGCGTGCGCGCGTTGCAGATCACGCTGATCTTGGTGTCGACCAGCGCGGCGGTTACCGCGCCGCGGCTGGCGCCTTCGCTGCCGAGGCCAAGGTGGCCGGGCCAGGGTTCGGGGGTGACCAGGGTAATCGGCACCCGCTCGCGGATGTTGCGCCGCTTGAGATCGGCGTCGATCAGGAAGGCGTATTCGTAGATCGGCCCCAGCACGCTGGCGCCCGCTGCCGCGCCCACCACGACCGGGCCGGGATGCCGCACGAATTCGCGATACGCCGCCAGCGCCCGCTCGGCCTGGTCGACGTGGATCACCGAATGGGTGTGCTCGGCCAGTCCCGGAACTTCGTCGGTCATGCCGGTCGCGCCGGTGGCGATCAGCAGATAGTCGTAGAACAGCACGTCGCCGTTCTCCAGATCGACCTGGATGACCTCGGGCTGGATGCGCTTGACGCCGCTGTGGATGAACTTGATGCCGCGCGATTCGAGATAAGGCCCGATCGGGAAGGCGATATCGGAGCGCTCGCGCCAGCCCATGGCAACCCATGGATTCGACGGCACGAAGTGGAAGTAGGGCTTGTCCGACACCACCGTCACTTCGTCGCGCGAGCCCAGTTTGGCTTTCAGTGCGTAGGCCGCGGATACCCCCGCAATGCCGGCACCCAGGATGACAACATGAGTCATTTCAGTCTCCTTTAATCAGTTTGCACCCTGAAGGGCATAAAGGTCAGCCGCGCGGACGCACCAGCTGCCAGGCACGCACCACGTAGGTTGCTGCGGCAAAGCCGCTCCAGACATGCACCAGACGGGTGAACGGGAAAACGAGGAAGATCGTCATGCCGAGGAACAGGTGCGTCTTGAATATCAAGCCCGCGCCTGCCAGCAGCTCGACCGCGCCGCCGCGGAAGGTGACGATGCGCTGCGCCCATTCGGCCAGACGGATCATCATGCTGCCGTCCAGATGCTGCGCCGACAGCGGGATGGTTGCGAGCCCGAGCAGGAGCTGCAGCCACAGCAGCAGCAGGATCAGGATGTCGCTGGGCTTCGAGGTGGCGCGGATGCGCGGCTCGGTCAGCCGCCGGTGCAGCAGCAGCGAAATGCCGATGAAGGCCAGCACCCCGGCGATGCCGCCCGAGACCATGGCCAGTATCTGCTTGGCGCCGGAACTGAGGAAGGGCTCATAGACGAAGTGCGGCGTCAGCATGCCGAAGAAGTGGCCGAAGAACAGGAACAGCACGCCGATGTGGAACAGGTTGCTGCCCAGCCGCAGCTGGCCGCGCTTGAGCAGTTGCGACGAATCGCTTTTCCACGTGTACTGCTCGCGGTCGAAGCGGATCAGGCTGCCGAGCAGGAATACCGTCAGGGCGATGTAGGGATAGATACCGAACAGGAAAGTTTGCGAGTAGGACATTATCCGATCCTCCAGAAATCAATGCATTCAATGCGTGGTCGTGGCGGCAGCCTGGCGGCGCGACGCCGGCATCCGCACCACCGACACCTGCGCGCCGGGCTTGAGCAAGGGTTCGACGCCGTCGACCGACGGGCCGAACATCTCCATCGCCTCGTCCATGTCGCGCACCGGCGGCTCGACCAGTTCCTGCGCCGCCACTGGCGACAGCGCTTCCAGCACCTGGAACGCGGTGGCATAAAGGCTGCCGTTGGCATGGAGCTTGCGGCCGATGGTGGCGAGCACGTGCACGGCGTCGCCGAGCAGGGCCAGCGCCTCCTCGGCCGGCAGCAGCGAGAGGAATTCGAGGAACAGCGGCACGTAGTCAGGCAGTTCCGAGGCGCTGGCGTCGAAGTCGTACTTCCAGTATTCGTTCAGCAGGTCGATCATCGCCGAGCCGCGGTCGCGCGATTCGCCGTGGATGTGCTCGAACAGGTGCAGCGAATGCGAGGGGTTGCGGTCGAAGGTGGCGACGTAGCTTTCCTGCAGCGCGATGAGGCGGGTGTCACGCAGCTGCGCGAACAGCGGCGCCAGTTTGGTGTGCGCATCGCCGTTGAGGTCTGCCTCGGACGCCAGCGCGTCTTCCAGTTCAGGCAAGGCCGCCAGCCAGTCCGACTCCGGGTAGCACAACAGCAGTGAAATAACTTTGAAGGTTTTCATCGTGTGGTTTCCTTAAAAAAGCACGCTCAATTCCGTCATCGCGAGGCTCGCAGAGCCGTGGCATACGACTCCACACGTGCTTGAGCACGTAGTGGATCGGAGTCCCCTTGTGGGGCGATCCAGAGTCCGTTGATGCCGCTGGCATCCTGGATTGCTTCCCACCACTGCCTTCGGCCTCGTGGCTAAAGGCAACAGCGCTCGCAATGACGGTGCAGAAAAATTGAGCATGATTAACCCGTCTTCTTCTTGGCGTGCAGCTGCGACAGGTCGACCGGCACCGAATTTTTCCGGTTGCCGAACAGGGTGATCTTGGAAACACCGTCGGAGCAGCCGTTGCCGAAGGTGAAGCCGCAGCTCGACTTTTCCTCGAAGGTGTTGATCGTCTCTTCGCGGTGGGTGCTGGGAATGACGAAGCGGTCCTCGTAGTTGGCGATGGCGAGATAACGGTACATCTCGTCGGCCTGCGCCGAAGTCAGCCCCACCTGGTCGAGCGCGGCGGTGTTGGGGATGCCTTCCACCGACTTGCCGCGCATGTAGGCGCGCATCGCCAGCAGGCGGTCGAGCGCGGTGACCACTGGCTTTTCCTTGCCGCCAGTCAGCAGGTTGGCGAGGTAGGTGATCGGGATGCGCATCGATTTCGTATCGGGAATGATGCCGTTCATCCCCATCTGGCCGGATTCGGCCGCGGCCTGGATGGGGGAGAGCGGCGGCACGTACCACACCATCGGCAGCGTGCGGTATTCCGGGTGCAGCGGGAAGGCGATCTTCCAGTCGATCGCCATCTTGTACACCGGCGACTTCACCGCGGCGTCGAGCCAGGCTTCCGGGATGCCCTCGGCGCGCGCGGCGGCGATGACTTCGGGGTCGCTGGGGTCGAGGAAGATTTTCAGCTGCGCTTCGTAGAGTTCCTTCTGGTCGGTGACGCTGGCGGCCTCTTCAATGCGGTCGGCGTCATACAGGATCACGCCGAGGTAGCGGATGCGGCCGACGCAGGATTCCGAGCACACGGTGGGCTGGCCCGCCTCGATGCGCGGATAGCAGAAGATGCACTTCTCGGCCTTGCCGGACTTCCAGTTGAAATAGATCTTCTTGTAGGGGCAGCCGGAGATGCACATGCGCCAGCCGCGGCACTTATCCTGGTCGACCAGCACGATGCCGTCTTCCTCGCGCTTGTAGATCGAGCCCGAGGGGCAGGAGGCGACGCAGGTCGGGTTGAGGCAGTGCTCGCACAGCCGCGGCAGGTACATCAGGAAGGTGTTCTCGAAGGTCGAGTGCATTTCCTTCTGCACATTGTCGAAGTTCTTGTCGCGGCTGCGCGAGGCAAACTCGCCGCCGAGGTCGTCTTCCCAGTTGGGGCCCCAGTTGATCTTCTCCATCGTTCGTCCGGTGATGGCGGAGATGGGGCGCGCGGTCGGCGGCGTCTGCGACAGCGGCGCCTTCTGCAGGTGCTGGTAGTCGAAGGTGAAGGGCTCGTAGTAGTCGTCGATCTCCGGCAGGTTGGGGTTGCCGAAGAGGTTGGCGAGGATCTTCAGCCGGCTGCCCTGGCGCGGCTCGAGCTTGCCGTCGCCCTTGAGCTTCCAGCCGCCGTTCCACACGTCCTGGTTCTCCCACTGCTTGGGATAGCCGATGCCGGGCTTCGACTCGACGTTGTTGAACCAGACGTATTCCATGCCTTCGCGCGAGGTCCACACGTTCTTGCAGGTGATCGAGCAGGTATGGCAGCCGATGCACTTGTCGAGGTTCAGCACCATGGCAATTTGCGCACGCACTTTCATGTTGTAACTCCTTGCCTGACAGGGGCGGCATGCCCCTGTGCGTTGTAAAAACCCCGCACCGGAGAGAGTTGGTGCGGGTAAGAAGGGCGGGAGACACCCTTCTTGAAACGTTTCATTTCAGCGCTCGACCAGCGGACCTTCCATCCAGTCCACTTTCTTCATCTTGCGCACGATCACGTATTCGTCGCGGTTGGAACCCACCGTGCCGTAGTAGTTGAAGCCATACGCCAGCTGCGCATAGCCGCCGATCATGTGGGTGGGCTTGGTGATGGTGCGCGTCACCGAGTTGTGGATGCCGCCGCGGAAGCCGCTCACCTCCGCACCGGGCACGTTGATGATCTTTTCCTGCGCGTGATACATCAGGCACATCCCCTTGGGCACCCGCTGGCTGACCACGACGCGCGCCGTCAGCGTGCCGTTGACGTTGAACACCTCGACCCAGTCGTTGTCGACCAGCCCGGCCCGCTTCGCCTCCGGCTCCGACACCCAGACATGGGGGCCGCCGCGCGACAGCGTGAGCATGCGCAGGTTGTCGGTGTAGGTGCTGTGGATGCCCCATTTCTGGTGCGGGGTGATCCAGTTGAGCACCAGTTCGTGGTTGCCGTTCGATTTCTTGCCCAGGAGCGGCGCGATCGTCTTGGTGTCGACCGGCGGCTTGTACACGCACAGGCCCTCGCCGAAATCCAGCATCCACTGGTGATCCTGGTAGAACTGCTGGCGG
Source organism: uncultured Gammaproteobacteria bacterium (assembly GCA_947085345.1). Lineage (GTDB taxonomy): Bacteria > Pseudomonadota > Gammaproteobacteria > Burkholderiales > Thiobacillaceae > Thiobacillus. Next base: position 7,271 of record CAMTWC010000001.1, read on the forward strand.
CCGGTGAGGGTGCGCCATGGGATCAGCTCATGCACATTGGTATAGCCGGCGTTGTAGGACACGTGCTCCGATTCCAGTCCCGACCAGGTGGGCGAGGAAATGATCTTGCGCGGCTGCGCCACCACGTCGCGGAAACGGATCTTGTCGTCCTCGCGCGGGAGGGCGAGGTGGGTGTGGTCGCGCCCGGTGATCTTCGACAGCGCTTCCCAGGCCTTCACCGCCACCTGGCCGTTGGTTTCCGGCGCCAGCATGAGAATGACCTCGCAGGCGTCGATGGCCGATTCGATCCTCGGCAGGCCCTTGGCGACGCCCTCCTCGGTGACGGTGTAATTCAGTTCCGCCAGCTGCCGCACTTCGTCTTCCGTGTTCCAGCTGATGCCCTTGCCGCCGTTGCCGATCCTGGTCATCAAGGGGCCGAGCGCGGTGAACTTCCTGTAGGTATCGCCGTAGTCGCGCGTCACCACTGTCATCGTCGGCATGGTCTTGCCGGGGATGGGGTCGACCTCGCCCTTCTTCCAGTCGCGCACGCCTGAGCTCTGGCCCAGCTCGGACGGCGTATCGTGCATCAGGGGGGTCAGCACCAGGTCCTTCTGGGTGCCGAGATGGGTGGCGGCGAGCTCGGAGAACTTCTTCGCGATGGTCTTGTAGATGTCCCAGTCCGACTTCGATTCCCACAGCGGCTGCACCGCTTCGGAAAGCGGGTGGATGAAGGGGTGCATGTCCGAGGTGTTGAGGTCGTCCTTCTCGTACCAGGTTGACGAGGGCAGCACGATGTCGGAATACAGGCAGGTGGTGGACATGCGGAAGTCGAGCGTGACCAGCAGGTCCAGCTTGCCTTCGGCGCCCTTGTCATGCCACACCACTTCCTTCGGCTTGGCTTCGCCGAGCTCGCCCAAGTCCGGCCCCAGCACCGCGTTCTGCGTGCCGAGCAGGTACTTGAGGAAATACTCGTGGCCCTTGCCGGACGAGCCTAAAAGATTGGAGCGCCAGACGAACAGGTTGCGCGGGAAGTTCTTCGGGTTGTCCGGGTCTTCGCAGGAGAACTTGAGCGCGCCGCTCTGGATCTGTTCGACTGCGTACTTGATGGGATCGATGCCGGCGGCGTCGGCCGCGCGGGTGATCTCCAGCGGATTGGTTTCCAGCTGCGGCGCGGACGGCAGCCAGCCCATGCGCTCGGCACGCACGTTGAAGTCGATCAGGCGGTAGTCGCCCAGATTCTTGTTCGCGGTGGGGGAGAGGATCTCGGAGACCGCCAGCTTCTCGTGGCGCCACTGGCTGGTGTGGGCGTAGAAGAAGGAGGTGGAGTTCATCTGGCGCGGCGGGCGATGCCAGTCGAGGCCGAAGGCCAGCGGTGCCCAGCCGGTCTGCGGCCGCAGCTTTTCCTGGCCGACGTAGTGCGCCCAGCCGCCGCCCGACTGGCCGATGCAGCCGCACATCATGAGCAGGTTCATGATGCCGCGGTAGATCATGTCGTTGTGGTACCAGTGGTTCAACGCCGCGCCGAGGATGACCATGGACTTGCCGTGGGTCTTGTCGGCGTTATCGGCAAACTCGCGCGCCACCGTGATGATGTCGGCACGCGGCACGCCACAGTGCTTCTCGGCCCAGGCCGGGGTGTAGGGTACGTTGTCGTCGTAGCTGGCGGCCAGGTTCGGCCCGCCGAGGCCGCGGCCGACGCCGTAGTTGGCCAGCGTGAGGTCGTAGACGGTGGCGACGCGAACGTCGCGGCCGCCGACGCTGATCACCTTGACCGGCAGGTTGCGGGTGAGCAGTTCCGGATGATCGTCGCCGCCGAAATAGGGGAAGGCCACCTCGGCCACTTCGTCGTGGCTGCCCAGCAGGGTGATCTGCGGCTTCACGTCCTTGCCGGAATAGCCGTCGCGCATTTCCAGGTTCCAGGCGCCGGACTGGCCCCAGCGGAAGCCGATGGAGCCGTTGGGCGCAACCAGATAGCCGGTGTTCTCGTCGTAAATCACCGTCTTCCACTCGGGGTTGTTGTCCTGCCCCATGTTGCCGGTGAGGTCGGAGGCGCGCAGATAGCGGTCTGCGATGAGCGTGCCTTCGTGCTCTTTCAGCATCACCAGCATCGGCATGTCGTTGTATTGGCGGCAGTAGGAATCGAAGTATTCGCTGCGGTTCTTGACGTGGAATTCGCTGAGAATGACGTGGCCCATCGCCAGCGCCAGCGCGGCATCGGTGCCCTGCCGGGGCGCCAGCCAGATGTCGCCGAACTTCACCATTTCGCCGAAGTCGGACGACACCGCCACCGTCTTGGTGCCCTTGTAGCGCACCTCGGTGTAGAAGTGGGCGTCGGGGGTGCGCGTCTGCGGCACGTTGGAGCCCCACACCATCAGGTAGGTCGAGTTGTACCAGTCGGCCGATTCCGGCACGTCGGTCTGCTCGCCCCACACCTGCGGGCTGGACGGCGGCAGGTCGCAGTACCAGTCGTAGAACGATCCGCAAACGCCGCCGATCAGCGACATGTAGCGCGAGCCGGCCGCGTAGCTCACCATCGACATGGCGGGAATCGGCGAGAAGCCGTAGATGCGGTCGGGACCAAAATCCTTGATGGTGGTGACGTTGGCGGCGGCGATGATCTCCGTCACCTCGTCCCACTTGGCGCGCACGAAGCCGCCCTGGCCACGGATCGACTTATAGCGTTTGGCCTTCTCGGCATTCTGGCTGATCGACTTCCAGGCTGCCACCGGGTCCATCGTCTTTCTCGCCTCGCGCCACATCTCCAACAGGCGGCCGCGGATCAATGGGTATTTCACGCGCTGCGCCGAATACACATACCAGGAGTAGCTGGCGCCGCGCGGGCAGCCGCGTGGCTCGTGGTTGGGCAGGTCGGGGCGGGTGCGCGGGTAGTCGGTCTGCTGGATTTCCCAGGTGATCAGGCCGTTCTTGACGAAGATCTTCCAGCTGCACGACCCGGTGCAGTTCACCCCGTGGGTGGAGCGCACCACCTTGTCCTGCTGCCAGCGGCTGCGGTAGGCGTTCTCCCAGCTGCGGTCTTCGTTGCTGACGGCGCCGTGGCCGTTGGAGTATTCGGCGATGTTCTTCTTGAAGAAGGTCAGTCGGTCGAGAAAGTGACTCATTGTGTTGCTCCTTACAGTCGCAGTGAGGGGTTAGGGGTGAAGGGTGAGGAGCAAGAGCGCAGGGTTTCGCGCCTCACTCCTTTCGCCTCACGCCTCACGGATTTTTAATGCAGGCGTTCTTGCGCAGGTAGAACCACCAGTTCAGCACCAGGCATACGGCGTAGAACACGGCGAAGCCGTACATCGCGTATTGCGGGGTGCCGGCCTTGATCTGGGCGCCGATCACCACCGGGGCGATGAACGAGCCGTAGGCGCCCACCGCCGAAGTCCATCCCAGCACCGGACCGGCCTGCAGGCGGTCAAAAATCACGCCCACCGTGCGGAAGGTGGAGCCGTTGCCGATGCCGGTGGCCGCGAACAGCACCACAAAGGTGATCAGGAACTCGGTGAAGTAGATTTCCGGCGTGGCGGACTGGTAGGCCTGCATCATGATGTAGCCGGCGTAGGCCGAGGCGACGACCATCACCGCCGAGATGACCTGGGTCACGATGGAGCCGCCGACCTTGTCGGAGATCCAGCCGCCGATGGGGCGGATCAGCGCGCCGACGAAGGGGCCGATCCAGGCGTAGGTCAGTGCCGAGGGCGCATTGGGGTTCTTGACGTGCTCCCACACCCCGGTGGCGGCATTGAGCGTGTGGGTATCACCAAAGATCACCGTGATGGACAGCGGCAGCGCCATCGAAAAACCGATGAACGAGCCGAAGGTGACGATGTACAGCGCGGTCATCGACCAGGTGTGCTTGTTCTTGAAGATGGCGAACTGGTTGCTGATGTTGTCCTTCATTTCGCCAAAGGCGGCCAGTTTCATCACCAGCAGGGTCGAGACGATGATGAGCGGCAGCGCCACCCACATGTTCAGCAACCCCAGGCCGGTGGGCGCGGGCAGGTACAGGTAGAGGCCGACGCCGGCAGTAATAAAGGCCAGGCCATACAGGTAGAGGATTTTGGCGAACGCCGCCAGCGTCGAGCCGATGTTCTGGCTGATGGTCAACAGGTTGTTCATGCCGAAGAAAGCGAAGATCGACATGGGGATCAGCAACAGCAGCCAGACGAAGCCGGCATTCTGGATATAGGTCTCGGTGCCGGCCTTGATCTTGCCGAAGATCCAGCCGGAGTCCTTCACCAGTTCCATGGAGCCGCCCGTGATGACGGCGAAGGCGCCGGTCGTCATCACCAGCGGGATCAGGATCTGCATGGTGGTCACGCCGAAGTTGCCCAAGCCCGCGTTGATTCCCAGCGCCGTTCCCTGCAGGCGTTTTGGGAAAAAGGTGCTGATATTGGACATGGAGGCGGCGAAGTTGCCGCCACCGATACCGGACAACAGCGCCAGCATCTGGAATACCCAGAGCGGGGTGGTCTTGTCCTGCAGCGCGATGCCGGTGCCGATGGCGGGAATCATCAGCAGCGCGGTGGTCAGGAAGACGGAGTTGCGCCCGCCGGCGATGCGGATGAAGAAGGAGGCCGGAATCCTCAGTGTCGCCCCCGCCAGGCCGGAAATGGCGGTCAGCGTGAACATCTCCTCCTTGCTGAAGGGAAAGCCGAGGTTCAGCATCTGCACCGTGATGATTCCCCACATCAGCCACACGGCGAAGCCGCACAGCAGGCTGGGAACCGAAATCCACAGGTTGCGGTAGGCAATCTTCTTGCCGGTCGTTTCCCAGAAGGTGTGGTCTTCCGGGTTCCATTCCTTGATATTGGTAGGCATTGCGCGCTCCTGGGTTGGGAAGGTAGGGGGTTATTCGTGGCTGTCGGAATTGGCCGTCCGGATCATCGTCACCTTGCGCACCTCGGTCAGGTACATCCAGACCAGGGAGACCGAGGTGATGCCGTACATCAGCATGAAGATGCCGCTGTTGATGCCGGTGATGTCGACGATGGCGCCGAACAGGATGGGCAGGACGAAGCCGCCGAGGCCGCCGACCAGGCCGACGATGCCGGAGATGACGCCGATGTTGTCGGGGTATTCGTCGGAGATGTACTTGAACACGCTGGCCTTGCCGAAGCCCCAGGCGATTCCCACGATGAACAGCAGGGCGGTGAACATCCAGACGTCGAGGCCGAAGTGCAGCGACAAGTCGCCCTTGGTGGTCTGGACGACCATCTCGGTCTGCGGGTACGACAGGATGAACAGGCAGACCCACGACACCCACATCACCCACCAGGTCATGCGGTGCGCGCCGAACTTGTCGGACAGCCAGCCGCCCATCGCGCGGATGATCCCGGACGGCAGCACGAAGATCGCGGCCAGCAGCGCGGCGGTCTGCATGCCGAAGCCGTATTCGGTGATGTAGTATTTGGTCATCCACAGGCTCAGCGCGACGTAGCCGCCGAACACGATGGAGTAGTACTGGCACAGCTTCCACACGTTGGGATCCTTCAACGCGGCGAGCTGCTCCTTGATGGTGATCTGGCCCGACACATGGTGCGCGGTGTCGGTGTAGGTGAAGATCCAGAACAGGATGGCCATGACCAGCATGGCAACCGCATACACCTGCGGCACCGCCTGCCAGCCATAAGCCACCACCAGCGCCGGCGCGACGAACTTGGTCACCGCCGCCCCGGCATTGCCGGCGCCGAAGATGCCCATGGCAAAGCCCTGGCGCTTCTTGGGGAACCAGCGCGCCACGTAGGAGATGCCGACCGAGAAGGAGCCGCCGGCAACGCCGACGAACAGGCCGAGCACCAGGAAATGCCAGTACGCGGTGGCGAGACTGATCAGATAGATCGGGATGACCGTGGAGAGCATCAGCACGAAGAACACGATGCGGCCGCCGATCTTGTCGGTCAGCATGCCGAGCGGGAGGCGGATCAGCGAACCGGTGAGGATGGGCGTGGCGGCGAGCAGGCCGAACTGGGTTTCATTGAGGCCGAGGGTGGTTTTGATCGGAATGCCGATGATGGAGAACATCACCCACACGGCGAAGCACGTGGTAAAGGCCAGGGTGCTCAGGGTGAGAACCGATATCTGCTTCTGGGTCTGGGTGGCCATGATGCGTCCTTTTTGAGAATTAGGGACTTGTGTATCCGAAATACTGACTTAAGTGTATGTCCATGAACGTAGATGGAAAGTGCGTGGATGCTAGCCTTGCGGCTGCGTTCTACCTCCAAAGAGGTAGGGTGGGTAAACGCTTAACAAGCTGTTTTCATGGGATATTCATGCATGGCTCGATGCCCGGACCGGTGGCTTTGATCGATTGGAGGTATCCCTTCATCGCCGGGGGCAGGGTGGGAGGTGGGTATGGGCGTTAAACGCGGATTTCTGCAGCATTCGCTGCTGCTCAAGCTGGGCGGCATGCTGGCGCTGATCGCCAGTTTCGCCATCCTCGGCATGGCGAGCTCGGGCATCATTGCCGAGTCGATCCAGGGCAGCGGCGAGGCGATCAATCTGGCCGGCAGCCTGCGCATGCAGACCTACAAGATGGCCAGCCTGTCATTGACGGCGCAGCTGCCCGGAAGCGGCGATGCGTCCACGCGGCTGCGCCGCGCAATCGACAGCTTCGAGACCACTCTGACCGATACGCGCATCACCGAGGTGATGCGCGGGCAGGCCGAAACCGCGCTCTCGCGCAGCTATGCAAAGGTGCTGGGTGGCTGGAATACGCAGGTGAAACCGCGTTTTCTGGAAGAAGCGGGCGGCATGCCCGCCAAGGCGGGCAGCAAGCCACTGGTCGATGAAATATCGCGATTCGTCGACGACATCAATGAACTGGTCAAGCAGATCGAGCAGGACACCGAGGCGAAAGTCCTGGTGCTGCGCATGGTGCTGGGCGCCGCCTTGCTGATGACGCTGGTGATCGGCGCGCTGACCCTGGTTCTGGCGCGCAACGACCTGATCCTGCCGCTGCGCAACCTGCTGGCGTTTGCCGCCAATGTCGGACGCGGCAACCTCGCGGTGCGCACCGAGCACACCGGCAGCGATGAACTGGGGCGGCTGGGCCAGGCCTTCAACCACATGGCGGAAGACCTGTCCAGGCTGTACCAGAGCCAGGAAGCGCGGGTGGCGGAAAAGACCGCCAAGCTCACCATCGCCAACCGCTCGCTGGAACTGCTCTATCACTCGATCGCCCGTCTCTACAACGGGCCGGTTGCGCACGATACCTACGCCATCCTGCTGAAGGACCTGGAGAACGTGCTGGGGGTCGGGCGCGGCCTGGCCTGCCTGGTGGAAACCGGCGAGGGCCATGCACGCGTGATCGCCACCACCCTCGACCCGGCGCGCGGCGACTTGGAACTCTGCGGGCTCACCAGTTGTGCCGAGTGCCTGGCCAACCGGAGCCTGTCGGTGCATCCGCTGAAGAACGGCACCCACGTTTTGTCGCTGCCGCTGAAGGACACCGAGCACCACTATGGCGTGCTGCAGCTGGAAATGCCGGCGGGCAAGGAACTGGCGCAATGGCAGGTGCAGTTGCTGGAAGCGCTGTCGCGCCATATCGGCATTGCCATCGGCACCGCGCGGCGCACCGAACAGAGCCGCCGGCTGTCGCTGCTGGAGGAACGTGCCGCGCTGGCGCGCGACCTGCACGATTCGCTGGCACAGTCGCTCGCCTACATGAAAATCCAGGTCAGCCGCCTGAGGCCGCTGTTGGACAATCCGCAGCGGGGAGACGAGGCCAGGGAAGTGCTGGCCGAGCTGCGCGAAGGCTTGAACAGCGCCTACCGCCAGCTGCGCGAACTGCTCACCACCTTTCGCCTGCGCATCGAGGGCGAAGGGCTGGCGGCCGCCCTGCACACCACAGTGGCCGAGTTTTCCGGCCGCGGTGGCATACCGGTCACGCTGGACGTGCATCTGGCCGGCTGCACGCTCAGCCCCAACGAGGAAATCCACGCCCTGCAGGTCATTCGCGAGGCGCTCTCCAACGTCCTCAACCACGCCAGGGCGCACAAGGCCGAGGTCAGGGTGATGTGCAACAGCGACGGCTCGGTGTCGGCCACCGTCACCGATGACGGCATCGGTATCCGCCAGGCCGCCGGCGCGCACCATTACGGCATGACCATCATGGACGAACGGGCGAAAAACCTGGGCGGCCGGCTGACGGTCGAGAATCTGCCTGCGCTCGGCACCCGCGTGACCCTGCATTTCATGCCGGGTGCTGGACACGACGTTACCATCCCCATCCATCCCGTCACCTGATCCGAAATTCATGAACCCGACAGCCCCCCAGAGCATCCTCATCGTCGACGACCACCCGCTGTTTCGCAAGGGCGTGATCCAGCTGATCCAGGCCGCCCCCGAATTCAAATTCGTCGGCGAGGCGCCCAGCGGCAGGGAAGGTATCCAGCTCGCCCACCGCCTGCATCCGGACATGATCCTGCTGGACCTGAACATGAAGGACATGAACGGGGTCGAGGTGCTGAAGGCGATCAAGGATGAAGGTCTCGATTCGCGGGTGATCATGCTGACCGTGTCCGATCAGGCGGAAGACCTGATGGCCGCGCTGCAGGCCGGCGCCGACGGTTACCTGCTGAAGGACATGGAGCCGGAAGACCTGATGCAGCAACTGGCCGAGGCGGCACGCGGCAAGATCACCATCAGCGAGCGCCTGACGCAATTGCTGGTGGCTTCGCTGCGCGAGAAGGGGCGCCCCACCAGCCTTGCCGAGGCTGGGCTGACCGAACAGGAAAGCCGCATCCTCGACCACCTGATCGACGGCAAGAGCAACAAGCTGATCGCCCGCGACATGGGCATCGCCGAGGGCACGGTGAAGGTCCACGTCAAGCACCTGCTGAAGAAGCTCAACCTGCGTTCGCGGGTGGAGGCGGCGGTGTGGGCCGACCGTTGCCGCCGCCAGGCCAAGTCCTGAGCTGCCCGGGCCGGACGTGCCAACTGTTTTCCCGGAGTCGGCTATCTTGAATAGCAGGACCGTTAAGACAAGGAGAAGTGCGACATGGCAGTAGGCGAAATTTGCAACCGTGAGGTGGTGATCGCGGAGAAGGCGCTTTCGGTGGTGGACGCGGCGCAGCTGATGCGCAAGCACCACGTCGGCGATCTGGTGGTGGTCGAAGAAAAGGACGGCCGCAAGCACCCGGTCGGTATCGTCACCGACCGCGACATCGTGGTTGAAGTGGTCGCGGCCGGGGTGAATCCGGACGCGCTCAAGGTGGGCGACATCATGGGCCCGGAAGTGGCGACCGTGCGCGAAAGCGAAGGTCTGTTCGAGGCGCTGCGCTACATGCGCGACAAGGGCGTGCGGCGCATGCCGGTGGTCGACCATGAAGGGGTTCTGGTCGGCATCCTCACCCTGGACGACCTGCTGAGCCTGCTGGCCGAGGAAATGACAGAACTGGCGAAACTGGTGTCGCACGAGCGGCAGCGCGAAGCGACTATTCGTACATGAATGGGATCCAGCCTGGTCTCATGAGGCTATTGAGCGCTATCGAAACAAAACGCATAGCGCCTGATGAGCGCTGCAGCATCCGTCCTTGCCTTCACTCCGCTCCCGTGTCGCCCGGCTCGGCGAGTTTCCGGAGCAACCGTGTCAGCGCGTCTATCGCCTTCGCATCCAGAATGCTCCGCACCCAGATGCCGGACGCAGCTGCCAACTCGACCATCACCTTCTCCACACCCGTTTTACGGATTGGGTGAGCCTGACGGGCTTGATGCGCTGATCGCCCTGCTGCAGCGTCCGGGTCACAAGGTTTCTGGCTTTGAGTTGCCGCATCACCTTGGTCAGTCCGCCGGACGTGATCATGACCGAGTCCTGAAGCTGCAACGGCGCCAGTTCGTGAGGGGGGTGCGTTGCACTTCCACTTCGGCTGGCCATCCATCATGCTTTCATACCGGACGTAATTTGATACGCATGCAAATGAACGTGCCTCAACACACACGCCTGCTGGTCATGCTCGCCGGCCTCGGCCTTGCGGGATGCGCTGCGGTCGGCCCGGATTACACGCCGCCGACGCCCGAGGTGCCCACAGGCTGGTACCGGCTCGACGCATCGGCCCAGCCGGTGGCGCGTGCCGAAGCGCCCGGCGATCTCAGCCAGTGGTGGAAAAACCTGAACGATCCACTGCTGTCCGAGCTGATCGCAGACGCCCTGCAGACCAGCCCCGATCTGCGCAGCGCGCAGGCGAGGTTGCACGAGGCGCGTGCCCGTCGCACGGTGGCTGCTGCCGGGCGTTTCCCCAGCGTGACCGCATCGGGTGCCGCCAACCGCAGCCAGTCAAGCGAGGAAAGCGGCAGCGGCGCCACGCGCAATGCCTACAGCGCCGGCTTCGACGCCAGCTGGGAGATCGATGTGTTCGGCAGCGTGCGCCGCAGCGTCGAGGCGGCCGAGGCCGACCTCGAATCGAGCGTGGCGAGCCTGCACAACGCCCGGGTGTCGCTGGCGTCAGAAGTAGCGCTGAACTACGTCGAGGTGCGTGCACTGCAGATTCGCCTCGGCATCGCCCGCGCCAACCTCGCCAGCCAGTCCGAGACGCTGCAGCTCACCGACTGGCGCGCGCAGGCCGGGCTGGTCAGCAGCCAGGACGTCGAGCAGGCGCGCAGCAACCGGGAGCAGACCCGGGCGCAGATTCCTGCACTCGAAACCAGCCTGGGCGAAGCGGAACACACGCTGGATGTCCTGCTCGGCAAGTCGCCAGGCACGCTGCATGTGCGGCTGGCCGCAGCCGGGAATCTTCCGGCCGTGCCGGCGCAGATCGCCGTCGGCATCCCGGCCGACACCCTGCGCCAGCGTCCCGACGTGCGTGCGGCCGAGCGCACGCTGGCGGCGGAAACCGCGCGCGTGGGCGTGGCCGCGGCAGCGCGCTATCCGGCCTTCAATCTCTCGGGCTCGATCGGCCTTGAGGCGCTGACCCTGGGCACGCTCGGCAACAGCGGCGCCGCCACGTCGTCGCTGCTCGCCGGCATCACGGGCCCCATCTTCGACGCCGGACGCCTGCGCGCCCAGGTCGAGATCCAGGATGCGGTGCGCGAGCAGGCACAGGTGAGCTACGAGCAGAGTGTGCTCACCGCACTGCAGGAGGTGGAAAACGCGCTGGTTTCCCTGGCCCGCAACCGCGAGCGCGGCGAGGCGCTGGCGAACGCCGCCGAATCCGCGCGCAATGCGGCGCAACTGGCACAGCAGCGCTACAGCGCGGGCCTGATCGATTTCCAGTCGGTGCTCGACACCGAGCGCAGCGTGCTGTCCATCGAGGACAGCCTCGCCAGCACGCGCGCTGACGGCGTGCTGGCGCTCATCCGTTTGTACAAGGCGCTGGGCGGCGGCTGGTCGAAAGAAACCGAACCCCGCCCGGCCGGCAAGGACACCCCATGAACAGCGTCAGCACTCCGCAAGCCAAGCAGGGCCCCGCCCTGAAACACCTCCTCGACACCAGGGACGGCGGCCTGTTCTCGCGCCGCTGGCTATGGCTGACTGGCGCACTGATCTCAATTGCAGTCGCAGGCTGGCTGTTTTTCCGCTCGGGCGAGGACGCGGCCGCGCCGCGCTACACGACCGAAGCGGCCACGGTCGGCACGCTGGTGGTCAAGGTGTCTGCCACCGGCAACCTGCAGCCGACCAACCAGGTGGAGGTGGGCAGCGAGTTGTCCGGCATCGTCGACCAGGTGTTCGTCGACGACAACGACGAGGTGAAGAAGGGACAGGTTCTGGCGCGACTGGACCTTTCCAGGCTGCAGGATGCGGTGGCGAAGTCGCGCGCCAGCCTCGCCGCGGCCGAGGCACAGGTATTGCAGGCGCAGGCCACGGTGGCGGAAGCGCGCGCCACGCTGGCGCGCTACCAGCGGGTGGCCCAGCTGTCCGGCGGCAAGGTGCCGTCGAAAAGCGAGATGGACACCGCCGAGGCCAACCTGAAGCGCGCCGAGGCCATCGTGGCCAGCGCCCGCGCAAGCGTGGCCCAGGCGCGGGCCACGCTGCAATCTGACGAGACCAACCTGGCCAAGGCCAACATCCGCTCGCCGATCGACGGCGTGGTGCTCGCCCGGAAAGTCGAGCCGGGCCAGACGGTGGCCGCATCGTTCCAGGCGCCGGTGCTGTTCACGCTGGCCGAGGATCTCTCGAAAATGGAACTGCAGGTCGACGTCGACGAAGCCGACGTCGGCCAGGTCAAGGCCGGCCAGAAGGCCAGCTTCAGCGTCGACGCCTGGCCCGGCCGCCAGTACACCGCCGTCATCACACGGGTTGGCTACGGCTCGCAGGAAAAGGACGGCGTGATCTCCTACCTCGCCGTGCTCGAAGTGGGCAACGACGACCTCAGCCTGCGCCCCGGCATGACCGGCACCGCCGAGATCACCACGCTCACGCGAGAAAACGCGCTGCTGGTGCCGAACGCCGCGCTGCGCTTCACCCCTGCGACCACCGATACGGCGCAGAAAAAATCGAGCGGCAGTGTGGTGAGCGCATTGATGCCGCGGCCGCCCAGACAGACGCCGAAGGTCCACACGGCGGCTAGCAGCGGCACGCCGCGCGTGTGGGTGCTGCGCGACGGCCAGCCCGTGGCCGTCGAGGTGCAGACCGGCGCGACCAACGGCCGCGTGACCGAAATCACCGGCGGCGCGCTCAAGGCCGGCATGCAGGTGATCACCGAGACCCCGCGCGCGCAGCCATGAGCGACGCAGCCCTCATCCGGCTAACCGGCATCACCAAGACCTACGGTCGCGGGCAGGTTGCTTTCCAGGCGTTGAAGGGCATCGATCTCGCCATCGACGCCGGCGACTTCGTCGCCATCATGGGCCCAAGCGGTTCGGGCAAGTCCACCGCGATGAACATCCTCGGCTGCCTCGACATGCCCACCAGCGGCAGCTACGAATTCGAGGGCGTGCAGGTCGAGCAGTTGTCGCGCAACCAGCGCGCACTGCTGCGGCGCAATTATCTCGGCTTCGTGTTCCAGGGCTTCAACCTGCTGGCGCGCACCACCGCACTGGAGAACGTCGAACTGCCGCTGATCTACCGCGGCGAACCCGCCAGCGCGCGCCATGCCGCTGCGCGCGCCGCACTGGAGCAGGTCGGCCTGGCCGGCTGGGAGCACCACACACCGGGAGAACTCTCGGGCGGCCAGCAGCAGCGCGTGGCGATTGCCCGCGCCATTGTCACCCGGCCCGTGGTGCTGCTGGCCGACGAGCCCACCGGCAACCTCGACACCCACACCGGCGAGGAGATCATGGAACTGATCGGCGCGCTCAACCGGGATCAGGGCATCACGGTGCTGATGGTCACCCACGAGGCCGACATGGCGGCCCATGCGAAGCGGGCCATCCGTTTCGTCGACGGCCGGGTCGAGAGCGACCGCCGCAACGGGGAAGGCGCCTGATGCTGTGGAACACCCTGCTGCTCGCGCTGCGATCCATCCGGCGCAACCTGATGCGTTCCTTCCTGACCATCCTCGGCATCGTCATCGGCGTTGCCGCCGTCATCACCATGGTCACGCTCGGCAACGGCGCGACCCGATCGGTGTCGGACCAGATCTCCAGCATGGGCAGCAACCTGCTGATGATGATCCCGGGCCAGCGCTACGGTCCCGGCTCCGAGGGCGCGCCCAACTTCAAGAGCGCCGACGTCGACGCCATCCGCAACCAGATCACCGCCGCCGAACGGGTCGCGCCGGTGGTAAGCAAATCGGTTACCGCTGTGTATCAGGCCAACAACTGGTCCACCGTGGTCAGCGGCAGCAACAACGACTACTTCCAGGCCGGCAACTGGGAACTGGCGGCCGGCCGCAGCTTCAGCGAGACCGAGGAACGCGCGGGCAAGGCGGTGTGCGTGATCGGCGAAACCGTGCGCGACAAGCTGTTCGGCCGCCAGAACCCGGTGGGCAGTGAAATCCGCATCAAGCAGTTCGCCTGCGAGGTGATTGGCCTCCTCAAATCCAAGGGCCAGTCGGCCATGGGGTCGGACCAGGACGACATCGTGGTGATGCCACTGCGCACCGTGCAGCGGCGGCTCTCCGGCAGCCAGGACATCAACCGGCTGACCATCTCGGTGAAGGAGGGCGCCTCCATCGACGCGGTCAAGGAACAGCTCACCCTGCTGCTGCGCGAGCGGCGCAACATTGCCGAGAACGAGGAGGACGACTTCCGCGTGCTGGACACCCGGCAGATCGCCGAGACCCTCACCAGCACCACCAAAATCCTCACCATGCTGCTCGGCGCCGTGGCCGCGGTGAGCCTCTTGGTGGGCGGCATCGGCATCATGAACATCATGCTGGTGTCGGTCACCGAACGCACCCGCGAGATCGGCATCCGCCTCGCCATCGGCGCGCTGGAAAGGGAAGTGCTGCTGCAGTTCCTGATCGAGGCGGTGGTGCTGTCGAGCCTCGGCGGCCTCATCGGCATCGTGCTCGCAACCGGCGCCTCCATCGTGCTGGCCGGCCTGATGAGCATCCCCTACCTCTTCGACCCAGGCATCAACCTCTTGTCCTTCTTCTTTTCCGCCGCCATCGGCGTGATTTTCGGCTATTTCCCGGCGCGCCGGGCGGCCGGCCTCAACCCGATCGACGCTCTGCGGCACGAGTGAGGATGCTGACCGGACGGGTGAAATTCTTGGTAGTCGGCACGAAATCAGCGCCCGGACAGCCTTCTTGAGGAGGATGCTGTGGCGGCTCTGCCCCTACGAGGTCAATCCGGTTTCCCCAAACATGATTTCAGCAGATCCGCGGCAGCGGATCGTCTTCCAGTTCGTCCGGCATGCGGCGGCCACCGAGGCCGGTTTCCAGGATTACGCGTCCGCCCCCCGTTTCGATGCGGCCGATGATGCAGGCGTCGCGGCCTTCCGGCATGGCGCGCCAGCGGGCGAGCACTTCGTCGGCCGCGTAGGGGTCGGCGACGGCGGCGACGCGGCATTCGCACGCCAGGAAGTACGGGTCGTAGCCCAGCATTTCACAGACCGACACGACTTCCGGGCGCAGTGGCGCCGCGTTCTGCTCCAGCGCCACGCTGTGGCCGCTGGCGCGTGCGATTTCGTGGGCGACGGTGGCAAGCCCGCCGCGCGTTGGGTCGCGCATGAACTTGAGGTCGGGAAAGTCGCGGGTGGCGTGCGTCAGCGGCAGCACCGAGGCCGAATCGGGGCGCGGCTCGCCGGACAGGCCGAACTGTTCGCGTTTCCGCGAGGCCGGGGGCGATGTTTTCGGACAGGTTGGAATGCGTGCGCTTCGGCAGCAGCACAATGGGGCGTTCGGGCGATGCCAGGAAGGCTTCCTGTTCCGGCGTGGCGTGCACCGCCGCGCGCAGGGCCTCGATATTGCGCTGCGCAGCATCACCGCCAGCGGCTTGGACGGCCGCACCGTTCGTTGCATCGCACAGCAGGTGATAGCCGCCGACGCCTTTCACTGCCACGATTTTTCCTTTTGCGTGCTGCTGTGCCGTGAATCAGAAATATCGAAACATAAAACGGTGTCTTTTTCCGCATGGCGGCGCTGCAGCGACTGCTGATAGCAGACAGGGGCCCGTTGTGCGGGCGATGCCGATCCCGCCAGCCAGGAACCGCATGATCGAGGACGTGCCGGCCGCCCTGCGCGCCCTCGCCCCCTCAACTGTTGCCGCTTGGCTCACAGTTCATCCTGAAACCTTCAATCACCGCCTCCCTGCCCGGGCATTTTCGCTTGCCAGAGGGCGAAGGTGGCCCCCGTGGGGTCGGTAAGAACGCTCATCCAGCCATAGTCCCCCACCTCCATGACGTCCTGGGCAACGGTCGCACCCAGCGATTTGGCTTTTGCCGCTGTGGCAACGACGTCGTCCACGCCGATGTAGGCCATCCAGTGTGGCGGCATGCCCGGGTCGCCCATCATGCCGCCACCGGTGCCTTCCCCCACGTTGATCATGGTGTATGAACCGCCGCCGGGCATGGGCAGATCCTGCAGATTCCAGTCGAACAGCCCGGAATAAAATGCCTTGGCGCGGGCGAGATCGCCGGTATGCAATTCGATATGTACGAATGGGTTTGCCATGGTCGTTTCTCCTTTCAATTCAGGTTCATGTGGACATCCATGTGCGATCGATGAGCGGGACGCCGATCAGCCAGCCATGCAGCCAGAAGACGAAGGCGGCATAGAGCGCCAGGCCGCCGGCCGCCGCAATGAGGTCGTTCGCCCGGGAGGGCGGAACGCCGGGGACAGGCCGCTGCGTGCGGCGCTTCATCGAAATGCGATCCAGCATCGCCCAGACGAGGAAAGCGCCAAACAAGAGCACGTCGGCCAGCATGCCGTTGGCGATCAGGTGGGCGACGGCCCACAGTCTGGTGGCAGCCAGCATGGGGTGTCTGGCGGCAGTCTGGATGCGCCCCGGCAGATAGGCGGCCAGCAGCAGGGGAAAGACGGGGACGAGCAGGACCATGGCCACAGGGTGCAGCCACGCGGGTGGCGTGTAGAGAACCACCGGGTCCTGACGGGCGAGCCCGTAGCCCCAGACGATGAGCGCGAATCCGGCAATGGACACCAGCGCGTACAAGCCTTTCCACGGCCATTCGCCCATTCTCGCGGCCATGCGGTTGCGCCAGGGGTCGTTGACGATGGACACGGAGTGCATGCCAAAGAAGACGACCAGCCCAAGCAGAAGTACGTTCATCCGACAATCCCCCAATGAGTGGTCAAGCTTCACCCGATACAGCGTCGGTGCTGGTGCTGGGCCTGCTGGTCGCTACCCGCCGCCAGTGGGCGGTGACGGCCGGCATGGCGATCGCCGCCGTGCTCGCGCTGTTCCACGGCTACGCCCATGGACTGGAAATGCCGCAGGCCGCGTCGCCCATGCTGTACGGCTTGGGCTTTGTGCTGGCCACGGTTTGCCTGCATGGCACGGGCATCGCCGGCAGCCTGACCGGCCGCCACGTGATGCGGCTGGCAGGTTTCTGCATTGCGGCCAGCAGCGCTGCGCTGCTGCTGTTTGCATAAAAGAAAATACAAGAATAGCTCTGACGCAAGCCGGCCTGAGCAGGCCAGGTCTGAGCACGCGTGGTCATGAGAAATCCTCCAGGTAAATCGGCGTGCCCAGCAGTTCGACGAACGGCTGCTTGCCGACGATTTCGATGTCTGCGCCGTCTGCAAATTGCAAGTAGAGCCTGGCAGCCACCTTGCGCTTGAAGGGAAGCGGAATGAGTTCATGGCGGATGCCGCCCACTTCCAGGAATCCCTCGGATATTGTATTCGGCAGCGCCGGCAGGGCCCCGGAGGCACTCGCCTCCCACAGAAACAGTTCCGCCTCCTGGCTCCACACCGTGCCGGGGTCCCCGCCTGGCTTGCCCTGGGATTTGTGAATGAATGCAAGCGAGAAATGGATCAGCGCCATGCCATCCACCCACTCGATGCGGCTGACCCGGGAATCGTGCAACTCCAGGCCGTTGCTCATTTTCTCGCCCGCTCAACGGGGCTACGAAAACCAGCGCAGGAAGGCGGCCGCCGTCAGGGCCACGGCGCCCAGCGCGGCCAGGCTCCAGAAGGTTCGCATCACGCTCACGCGGCTCCATGCCCTGCCACGAAGAAGGTAGAGCGCAGCCAGCAAAAATCCCGCTATTGCCGCTGCCACTTTGACTGCAAGGGCGGCGATGGCAATGCCGCTCAAGTCCGGCGTCTCGCCGTAGTAGTAGAGGCTGGTAAGGCCGAACAATCCGCCGCTGGCAATTTGCGCGCCCCAGGCAACGAGGATCAGCCAGGCGAAGCTGCGCGTGTCTTCCGGCCTGAACGCGGGCCACAGCATGAATACCGGCCCGCCCAGCACGGCGGCGGCGCCAAAGTTATGCACCACCTGGGTCAGGGCGTAGGCGAGGTTTTCCGACCACATGGCTTATTTCACCGTGACCTGGATGCACCGTTCAATGCCGACGGGCACGTGGGCCTTGTTCACCACCTTGACGCAGAGGCCGTGCTTGCCGGGCGATGGGGCCTCCAGCAAATAGCTGCCCTTGAGCTTGCGCAGTATCCCGACTTCCTTGTTGTCGACATAGACGTGAACGTGATCTCCGCGCGGGCCGGGATCCACTTCGTAGACCAGCCGGTTCTCGTCCAGCGCGTCGAGGGTGGCGCCATCTGCCGGCGATGTGATCAGCACCTTGCCCTGCCCAAGAGCTGTCAGGGGAATGGCTAGAAAGAGGCCGAGTGCAAGGGCAGCAGGAAAATGTTTTCCGTTCATGGTGATCTCCTTTTCGGTGGCGAAACAAGCCATTCATGAATCAACCAGCTTTTCCGTTATAGCGAGTCAACACGCACAAACAAAGCCCTGTTTTTCCGTCGCCCTGGCATCGGATCGAGCCGCTGCCTATACTGCGGCCATGGCTGCCGCGTCCCTAGAACCCTCGATCCAGGCAATCGGTCGCACGCTTTACCGGCGGGCGCGGGCGCACCCACCCGGCTTTTACGCCGGACGCCGCATGATGCTGAAGCGTGCCATCGCCGACGTGCGGCTGCGCGACGCGCTGTTCCAGTTTGTCGATGTCCTGCCGCAACTGCGTGGCCACCACATGATCGCCACGCACTTCCGCACCTATCTCGGCGACTTCGAGTTGGGCGGGATGTTCGGGCGGCTGCTCAGGCTGGGCGGGCAGGTCTGGATGGCGCCGCTGCTGCAGCGGGCGGTGGCGCGCATGGCACGCTTGTTTGTGGTCGAGGAGGACGCCCAGGTCCTTGCTGCAACCTTGAAGAAAATTGCCTGCCTGCCCGCCACGGTGAGTCTCGACGCCCTCGGCGAGGCGGTACTGTCCGAGGCCGAGGCCGACGCCTATGCCGCGCGCATTCTGAAACTGCTCGCCTGGCTCGCAGCCGGTTCTGCGCAGCAGCCCGACCTTTCGATCAAGCTTTCCGCACTCACCCCGCGCTTCGACCCGATCGACCTGGAGGGCAGCGTGGCGCGGGTGCTCGGCCGCCTGGAGCCGATCCGTACAGCAGCCGCACAGGCCGGCGTCAGTCTCACCCTCGACATGGAAAACCACGACAGCCGGCCGCTGGTGCTGGCGGTGTTCCGGCGTCTGGCGGAACGGCCCGGCATCCCGCCAGGACTGGCGCTGCAGGCCTATCGTCCGGATGCCGAGGCGGATTTGCGCGGCTTGCTGGAGTTGCCGTGGACACCAGAACGGCCGCTGCGCGTGCGCCTGGTCAAGGGCGCCTACTGGGACAGCGAAGTGGCGCTGGCGGCACAGCGCTTCTGGCCCAGCCCGGTGTATACCGACAAGGCCGCCACCGATGACCATTTCGAGCGGCTTACCAGGCTGCTGTTCGAGGCGGGCGAACGCGTCTATCCGATGATCGCCAGCCACAACCTGCGTTCGCTGGCACACACGCTGGCGCTGGCGCGCGCGCGGGGACGCGCGGCCGATAGCTGGGAGGTGCAGATGCTCTACGGCATGGCCGATCCGCTCGCCGCGGCCGTGGTCGCGGAGGGCGCGCGCCTGCGCATGTATCTGCCGGTGGGCGACCTCATCGGCGGCATCGCCTACCTCATCCGCCGCTTGCTGGAGAACACCGCGTCCACTTCGGTGTTGCGCCAGGCCTATCTTGAGGACGCGCCGCCCGAGAGCCTGCTGGCGGCGCCACTTGCGCAATCGCGGGAAACCGTGATCGAGCCGGGGTTCCGCAACACGCCGCTGGCCGATTTCAGCCAGGCCGGGGCGCGCCAGGCGATGCGCGAGGCGCTGGCGCAGGTGGCGGCGGAAAGCGGGCGCGACTACCCGCTGCACCCAGTCCTGCGCGGAGCGACGGCGGCGCGCTGGCGCGACAGCCGCAACCCGGCCGAGCCGGCGCAGAGCCTCGGCCGCGTCGAGCAGGCCGAGCCCGCGCATGCGCAGCAGGCGATTCGCCATGCCGTCGCCGCCTTCCCCGGCTGGCGCGAGGTGGCGGTGGGCGAACGCGCGCGCCTGTGTCGTGCGGCGGCGCAAACCATGGCTAAACGCCGCTTCGAGCTGGCGGCATGGCAGGTGCTGGAAGTCGGCAAGGCGTGGCGCGAGGCCGACGCCGACGTGGCCGAGGCGATCGACTGCTGGAACTATTACGCCGACGTCGCGGAGCGGCTGCTGGATTGGCGCAGCACGCGCGATTTTCCCGGCGAGCGCAACGCTGCGCGCTACGAGGCGCTGGGGCCGACGGCCGTCATCGCCCCCTGGAATTTTCCGCTCGCCATCCTCTCCGGCATGAGCGCGGCGGCGCTGGTATGCGGCAATCCGGTCATCATGAAGCCGGCCACGCCGGCGCAGATCAATGCCTGCAAGCTGCACGAGATCCTGCTGGAAGCCGGGTTCCCGCCCGCAGTGGCGCAGCTGCTGCCGGGCGAAGGATCAACGCTGGGTTCGCTGCTGGCTGCACACCCCGACATTGCGGTGATCGCCTTCACCGGCTCACGCGAGGTGGGGCTCGCGCTCATCGAACAGGCGCACCGCCGCATCCCGGAGCAGCGGCGCGTCAAACGCGTGGTGTGCGAAATGGGCGGCAAGAACGCCATCATCGTCGACGAGGACGCCGACCTCGACGAGGCGGTGACGCACACCCTGGCGTCCGCATTCGGCTACCAGGGGCAGAAATGCTCCGCTGCTTCGCGCCTGATCACCGTGGATCGCGTACACGAGCGCCTGCTGGCGCGGCTGTCCGACGCGCTGGCGAGCTGGCCGCTGGGTCCGCCTGCCGATCCGCAATTCCGTTTCGGCCCGCTGATCAACGAACAGGCGCTGGACAAGGCGCAGCGCTATCTCGAGGTCGGCCGCGCCGAAGGAAAGCTGGTTTTTCAGGGCGGGGTGCCGAATCGCGACGGCTACTATTTCGCGCCCGCCATTTTTGCCGACATCCAGGCGCATCACCGGCTGGCGCGCGAGGAAATCTTCGCGCCGATTCTGGCCGTCCTGCATGCGCCCGATTTTGAAACCGCGCTGACGCTCGCCAGCGACAGCGACTACGCGCTGACCGGCGGCGTGTTTTCGCGCCTGCCGCAGCACCTGGACGCGGCGCAGCAGCAATTCCGGGTCGGCAACCTGTACCTGAATCGCGCGATTACCGGCGCCCGCGTCGGCATCCAGCCGTTCGGCGGGCCGGCGCTCTCCGGCACCGGCACCCAGGCGGGCAGCGAGGACTATCTCAGGCAGTTCGTGTGGTCGCGCGTGGTCAGCAGTAACCGGCTGCGCCATGGCTATGTGCCCGGAATGGACGACTAGCCTGACGCACCGGTCCGGCAGCGGGTTCACGCAGCGCGCTGCTTGTACTCGACCCACTTGGCGACCTGCTCGTCCCAGTCGTCGGAACGGAAGTAGGGGTTGGAACGCGGCTCCCGGATCATGTTGGGGTCGATCGGGATGTCCATGCCTTCGAGAAAATTGGCCAGCCCGATGCGCTCGATCATTTCACCGGTGCGCTCGTGGTCCAGCGCGTTTTCCGCGAAGAAGTCGAGGACGTTGCGCGCCAGTTCGTTCAGCTTCTCGAAGTCCTCGTCGGTTTCAAGCTTCATGAACGGGATGATCACGGTGCCCATGGTGGCGCCGATCTTCAGCACGCCCTTGCCGCCCACCAGGATGGTGACCCCCTTGTCCTTGCCGGGCAGCAGGCCGCCGGGGATGACGTTGAGGCAATGCATGCAGCGCACGCAGTTCTTGTTGTCGATGCACAGGGTGTTGCCGTCGCCCAGGCTGGCGGCGGAAACGTTTTCGCTGGCCTTGAACTTGTCGGAGGAGACCAGGGTGATGGCCTTGGTCGGGCACTTGCTGATCACGTCGTTGACGAGATCGTTCATGCCGTGGGCCTTGTAGTAGTCCTGCACCAGGGCCTCGTTGACGCGGATGTTGTCGCGCCAGGTGCCGATGGTGGCCATGTCGGAACGCTGGATGGCGTTGACGCAGTCGTTCGGGCAGCCGGAGAACTTGAACTTGAACTTGTAGGGCAGGGACGGACGGTGCATGTCGTCCAGGTTGTTATTGATGACGGTACGCAGCGCCTTGGCTTCGTCGTAGCAGGACATTTCGCAGCGGGCAGAACCGACGCAGGACATCGAGGTGCGCAGCGCGGGACCGGCGCCGCCGAGGTCGAAGCCCATCTCGTTGAGGCCATCGAAGGCCTTCTGCACATTCGCGGAACTGATGCCCTGGAACATGATGTCGCCGGACTGGCCGTGGAACGCGATCAGGCCGGAGCCGCCGTTATTGACCCAGACGTCGCACAGCTTGCGCAGCAGGTCGGAGCTGTAATGCATGCCTGCCGGCGGCTGCACGCGCAGGGTGTGGAATTCGGCCGCCTCGGGGAACAGCGGCTTGCCGGATTCGTCCTTCAGTTCGGTAAAGCGCGGGATGATGCCGCCGCCGTAACCGAACACGCCGACCGTGCCGCCCTTCCAGAAACCCTTGCGGGTTTCGTAGGACGTTTCCAGTTGACCCAGCAGGTCAACCATCATGTCGTTATCCCTGGCCAGGCGCTTGAGGCCGCTCACGAAGCTGGGCCACGGTCCGCTTTCAAGCTGGTCGAGCATGGGGGTGTCATGGGGGGTGCGAGTAGACATGGCAGTCTCCTTTTAATCATTGATAAAGACACATATCAATGTAGACAATACTTGACTGTTTTTATCGGGATAACCCAAATGGGTAGGGTCCGGCTACGCGTGAGACCGTAGTGCACCCCTCACGCCTCGGCCAGGACGATGACGCGCACGACCGGATTCCCCGCCGGGTCGGCCGCGGCGCATTGCCTGGCAGTGAGGGTCCTGCCGCTGGCCGGCGCCCGAAAGCGGAAATCCCCGCCCGCACGCGCTGCCGATTGCGCCTCGGGCCCGATCGGATCGAGCTGGCCGAGCCGGGCGATGAAATGCCCAGCAGCAGGCTGGCGCGGGGTGACATGCCGAGGATTTTCCAGTCCGGATCGGTGAGCACCATGGCGCCGGGCAATTGCGGCAGGATGCCGCCGCGCGCTTTGCGCCAGCGCCAGGCTGGCCTGGATGCGCGCCAGCAACTCCTTGAATCAAAGGGGTCGAATTGAATTTTGGTCAGCTTCAAGTCACCTTGACGGAAAGCTCCACCGCAGTCGGATTCACCATCCGCCGACTGGCCTCCAGAATCTCGATGCCGACGACATTACCCTTGACGTTGTAATCGAGGATGACGCCGGGATTCACTTCTTCTGACGCCTCCACGGGGGAAGACGAAAACAGCATGGAAAGAACGTCGCTTGCTTGGTCGTAATCGATCTTCATGACTGCTCCCAATATTTCTCGCTCTTCGCTGCGTCCTGGTGGAGATCGGGCTTCGCGTTCTTTCGACGATTGCGATCATCCGGAATCAGCACGATGACGCGCCGTCCCGCAAGAAAACAATAAAATGTGCGGCCGAAACGCGAAAAATAGGGAATGGTGCTGGTCAAGTGAAAACGCCCCAGTGATCGCTGGAATCACCGGGGCGTTTTCAGTACAGCCAGATTGCTTTAACCAGGCAACATCGCCAGCAACCCATTCAACCGCCGCACAAAGCTGGCCGGGTCGTCGAGCTGGCCGCCTTCGGCGAGCAGGGCCTGCTCGAACAGCAGGTTGGCCCAGTCGGCGAAGCGGGCGTCGTCGGTTTCGCTGTTGAGCCGCGTGACGAGCGCGTGCGTCGGGTTGATTTCCAGCGTGGGCTTGACTGTGGGCGCAGCCTGGCCGGCGGCCTTGAGCAGGCGTTCGAGGTTGGCGCTCATGTCGCCTTCGCCGGTGACGAGGCAGGCGGGCGAGTCAGTGAGGCGGTGGGTGACGCGGACGTCCTTCACGCGTTCGCCGAGGGTGGCCTGGACGCGTTCGACCAGCGGCTTCATCGCATCCTCGGCTTCCTTCTGCGCGGTCTTCTCGGCTTCGTCTTCCAAGGCGCCCAGGTCGAGGCCGCCCTTGGCGACGGACTTGAGCGGCTTGCCGTTGAATTCGTGCAGGTTGCTCGCCAGCCATTCGTCGACGCGGTCGGACAGCAGCAGGACTTCGATGCCTTTCTTGCGGAAGATTTCGAGGTGCGGGCTGTGCTTCGCCGCGGCGAAGCTGTCGGCGGTGATGAAGTAGATCGCGGTCTGGCCTTCCTTCATGCGGCCGATGTAGTCCTTGAGCGAGACGACCTGGGCGTCGGTGTCGGTGTGGGTCGAGGCGAAGCGGAGCAGGGCGGCGATGCGCTCCTTGTTCGCAAAGTCCTCGCCCGGGCCTTCCTTCATCACCTTGCCGAAAGCTTTCCAGAACTCGGCGTATTTCTCCGGCTGGTTCTCGGCCAGGTCTTCCAAGAGGCCCAGCACCTTCTTCACCGAGCCGGCCTTGATGGCGTCGATGTCGCGGCTCGACTGCAGGATTTCGCGCGAGACGTTGAGCGGCAGGTCGGACGAGTCGATGACGCCGCGCACGAAGCGCAGATAGGCCGGCATCAGCTGCTCGGCGTCGTCCATGATGAAGACGCGGCGCACGTAGAGCTTGATGCCGTGACGGCGTTCGCGGTCGTAGAGGTCGAACGGCGCGTGCGACGGCACGTAGAGCAGCGAGATGTATTCCTGCTTGCCCTCGACGCGGTTGTGCGACCACGCGAGCGGCGGCTCGAAGTCGTGGGCGACGTGCTTGTAGAATTCCTTGTACTCGTCGTCGGTGATGTCCTTCTTGGGGCGCACCCACAGGGCCGAGGCCTTGTTGACGGTCTCGTCCTCGTCGGTCGGCACCTCGACGCCGTCCTTCCATTCCGTCTTCTTCATCACGATGGGCAGGGTGATGTGGTCGGAATAGGTACGGATGACTGACTTGATCTTCCAGTCGGAGAGGAACTCGTCCTCGCCCTCACGCAGATGCAGCACGATCTCGGTGCCGCGCGTGGGCTTCTCCACGGTTTCCAGCGTGTAGTCGCCTGCGCCTGTCGATTCCCAGCGCACGCCGTGCTCGGCGGTGAGGCCGGCACGGCGGGTGGTGAGCGTTACGCGCTCGGCGACGATGAAGGCGGAATAGAAGCCCACGCCGAACTGGCCGATCAGCGCGGCGTCCTTCTTCTGGTCGCCGGAGAGCTGGCTGAAGAACTCGCGCGTGCCGGATTTGGCGATGGTGCCGATGTGGTCGATGACTTCCTGCCGGCTCATGCCGATGCCGTTGTCGGTGATCGTCAGCGTGCGCGCGTCGCGGTCGAAGGCGACGCGGATCTTTAGATCGGGGTCGTTCTCGAACAGCGCGGCGTCGGACAGCGCCTCGAAGCGCAGCTTGTCGGCGGCGTCGGAGGCGTTGGAAATCAGTTCGCGCAGGAAAATGTCCTTGTTGGAATACAAGGAATGGATCATCAGCTGCAGAAGCTGTTTGACTTCGGCCTGAAAGCCCAGGGTTTCTTTGGTGGCGGACATGCCTTTATCTCCCGTTAACGTACAAACAAGGTGAGCGGGAGGTGGGGGCGGGGGCGACTGGTTTCAAGCCCCGCTTTAACAGGGTGAACCCATCGGCCCGTCATTCCGGCGTCAGCCGGAATGACGGGCTGCTGTCTGGCGGACAATCCCGCCGTGGCTGCTTATTTCTTCCTGCCCAGCAGCGTCAGCAGTTCGGCCTGCGCGTTGTAGGGTTTGGCGCGGCGCGCCTTGCGGCGGCGGTAGCTACCGTCGGGTTGCATGTCCCAAGCCTGCACGTTGTCGCGCAGGTAGGGCTTGAGGCCTTCGTTGATGACGCGCTTTTTCAGCTTGGGGTTGAGGATGGGAAAGCCGGTTTCGATGCGACGGAAGAAATTGCGGTCCATCCAGTCGGCGGAGGACAGATAGACCTGCTCGTCGCCGCCGTTCCTGAAATAGAAAATCCGCGAGTGTTCGAGGAAGCGCCCGACCACCGAGCGCACCCGGATGTGCTCGGACAGGCCGGGAATGCCGGGGCGCAGCGCGCACACGCCGCGGATGATGAGGTTGATCTTCACCCCGGCCTGCGAGGCGGCATATAGCGCCGCGATCACCTGCGGCTCCAGCAGCGCATTCATCTTGGCGACGATGGCGGCGGGTTTGCCGGCGGCGGCCAGTTCGGCCTCGCGGTTGATGGCGGCGACGACTTCGCTGTGCAGGGTGAAGGGCGATTGCCACAGGCGCTTCAGTTTGCCGGCCTTGCCCAGCCCCGTGATCTGGGTGAACAGGCTGCCGACGTCGGCGGTGATGGCCTCGTCGGCGGTCAACAGGCCGAAGTCGGTGTACAGGCGCGCGGTGCGGGCGTGGTAGTTGCCGGTGCCCAGGTGCGCGTAGCGGCGCAGCTCGCCCTCTTCGCGGCGAATGACCAGCGCCAGCTTGGCGAGATCGGAAGAGCACACGTCTGAACTCCAGTCACGGCATA
>CAMTWC010000002.1:0-11672 GCA_947085345.1 uncultured Gammaproteobacteria bacterium
AAACTCAGTATTCATGCGGTATTCATCAAGAGGGCAAGCGGTCAACTGCGGTTTTCAGGTTTAAAGAAGGCTGAAGCATGGCTGGGCGAACTTAAGCCAATCTTAAGATGGGCGCTGGGCGTGTGTGTCAACCGCAGCCGATCCGTGAAACCAGGAAAAATCAGGGTGTGACAGCGGGGGAAGTCGACTCGTCTGGAGCGGCCTGCGCTGCGACCGGAACAGACGAGGGCGCCGCGCGACTCATCCGCCGAGCCTCTTCCTGCATCGCCGCAATTTGTTCCGGCTTGAGCTGCCACACCAGGCTGTCGCGCGCCTTGGCGGCGGCCTCCACGCCCTGCGCGGCGGCGAGGTTGAACCACAGATAGGCCCGCGCCTTGTCGATCATGGTGCCGGTGCCGTAGCGGTAGAGTTCGCCCAGGCTGTACTGTGCCTTGGCGTAGCCGCGTTGCGCGGGTTTCTCGATCCAACTGAAGGCCGCCTTGTAGTTCTGCACCACCCCGCGTCCCTGCAGCAGGACGAGGCCATACTGGTATTGCGCTTCGGCCAGCCCCTGTTTGGCAGCCATCTCGAACCACCTGGCAGCTTCCTTGTCGTTCTGGATCACGCCATCGCCTTCGGCGTAGCGCATGCCCAGCCGCAGCTGGGCCTCGGCATCGCCCTGTTCCGCGCGGGCGTGCGGCATGCTGGCGGGTGCCTGTGCGGCGGGCATGGGTGCGTGTTGATCGAGCACCAGCCAGGCGGTCACGCCAACCAGCGCGCCGACAGCAGTCAGCAGCAGCAGGGGCTTGAGCGGGTTGGCCACCCAGAAGCGATGGTGGCATGTGCGACAGCGCAGCGGCGTGTGCAGCAGCAGGCGGCGCACGCCGTCGTGGGCATGCAGCGAACCGCTGCGGATTTTATCGCTCCCGCATTGTGGGCAGACGAGCGACATGGCGGGGCCTAGTGTCGTGAACCAGAAATATCGAAACATAAAACGGCGTCTTTTTCCGCATGGCGGCGTTGCTCGTCGTTGTCATAGACCGAACTATGTCGCCTCCTCGCGCCTTGCCCTGCGAAAGAATCCATCCGTTTCATCTGTCCTGTTATTTCAAAAGCAGACCACTAGCGCGACTGCGCGACGACGTAGTCGACGGCGGCTTTGACGTCCGCATCCGCCAGCGAGGGATTGCCGCCCTTGGCCGGCATCGCTCCCTTGCCGCGCAAGGCGGCGGCATAGAGCGCATCCATTCCCTGCGCCAGGCGTGGGCTCCAGGCGGCGGCATCGCCGGTTTTGGGTGCACCCGCCACGCCCTTGTCGTGGCAGAAGGCGCAGGCCTGGCGATAGATTTGCCGGCCGTGTGCGAGGTCGGGTGCGGGCGTGCCGGGTACGGTCGCGTCGACTGCCTTGGCCGCAGGGGCGGATGTGGCGGGGGCAGCCGCTGGCTTGCCTGCCGCAACGGGCTGCTCCAGCGGGGTTTCGGGCTGCGTGGCCGGGGCAGCTTCGGATTGCGGGGGCTCCACATCGGGGGCCTCGACAACCGGCGCCACCGGCGCCGGGGCGGGCACGACCTGCGGGGCTTCCACCGTAGGCGGCCGGGCGGGGGGCGAGGGCACGTCTTCAGACTTGCCGCAGGCAAGCAACAGGGCCGCTGCCGACACGGTCAGAAAAAGGGTATTTTTCATCGTGGTATCCCCTGTTGCTTGGGTGAGACGGCCGTCTCTTATAGCTTGCCGCCCGCTTCGACGAACAGATAGCTTACCGCATTCGCCAGATCGGTCTCGGGTAGGTCAGGATTGCCGCCCTTGGCGGGCATGCCGCGAATGCCCTTGAGAGAATGATCGTACAGTGTCGCATAGCCTTGGCTCACGCGGGCGCCCCAGGCTGCCTTGTCGCCCAGTTTGGGCGCGCCGGCTACGCCGCTGCCGTGGCAGGCCACGCAATTGGCTTCGTAGACGGCCTTGCCCTTGACCGGGTCGGGCTTGCCCGGCGCGGCGGTCGTCGCGGGCGCGGCGCCTTCCGGCGCCTTGAACTTGGCGCCGGCCGAGTTGGCCATGTAGGCCACTGCGCGAGCCATTTCGATGTCCGACAAATCGCTGTCGCCGCCGCGCGGGGGCATCTGGCGGATGCCTTCGATCGCATGCTTGACCAGCGTGTCGTAACCCTGGCCGAGGCGGCCGGCCCAGTCGCCCTTGCTGTCGAACTTGGGGGCGCCCAGTGCGCCTGAGCCATGGCATGAGACGCACACGGCGTCATAGACTTCCTGACCGGATTTTTCCACCTTGGGGGCGTTGGCGTCGAGCGCGGCCAATTGGGAAAAAGGCTTGATGCGCGCGAGGGTCGCTTTCTGGGCGGCTTCGCTGGTGGTGTCCGGCTGGTGCTCTTCCTGAATACCGAGCACCAGTTGAACGATCAGGAAAATCGCCAGCAGGGGCGCGAACAGTCCGGCGAGAACAGAAATGATGACTTCCTGCGGGGTGGCTTGGGTCATCTTGGCGTGCGAATCGGCCATGAGAAATTATCCTTGGGGGGTGGCATCGAAAGCCGGGATTATAAGGAAAGCCACTCCGACATGAAAGGGCGGCGCACCCGGCGGATAGACGCCACGCGGCAAACAGGCTATGCTTCCGCGTCCCAGGAGCCCATCAACTCCAGGCGCCCGTAGCTCAGCTGGATAGAGTACTGCCCTCCGAAGGCAGGGGTCGTGCGTTCGAATCGCGCCGGGCGCGCCAGTTTTCAGGTCATGATGAGCGTATCCCCTTGTTGCGGAATGGTTTAATCTCCGCGTTGCGGGTTTAAACTCCGTGCCGGCGTTCATTTCGAGTGTTTCAATCATGGCCATTCCCACCCCCACCGACATCAAGCTGCATCAGGCTTCGCGCAAGCTGGAAATCGCGTTTTCAGACGGCGCACGTTTCGAGCTACCGTTCGAATTTCTGCGCGTCTACTCGCCGTCCGCCGAAGTGCGCGGCCATGGCCCCGGCCAGGAAGTGCTGCAGGTCGGCAAGCGCGAAGTGCTGATCAATGCCGCCGAGCCGGTCGGCCTGTACGGCATCAATTTCTTCTTTTCCGACGGCCACGACACCGGGATTTATTCCTGGGAATATCTGTACGATCTCGGCGTCAACCAGGCGGCGCTGTGGGACGAATACCTCAAGCGCATGGAAGCCGCCGGCGCCTCGCGCGAGCCCGGCATTTCCAAAATGTTTGAGCAGCGCCCCAAGGCCAAGTAAGCCGCTTGCCATGACGGCCTGCACAGCAAAAACATGCGCGCCCTCCGGGGCGCGTGTTGTTTTGGTCAGCCCCTATGAATTGGGCCGGCAGCCGTTCAATCTGGCGCAGCCGGCCGCGTGGTTCGGGCGCGCCGGGATTGCGGTGGCGTGCGTCGACCTGTCGCAGCAACAGCTTGATCCGGCCACGTTTGCGGACGCCGAATACGTGGCGATCTATCTCGGCATGCACACCGCCACGCGGATTGCGGCTGCCGCGCTGCCGAAAATCCGCGCGCTGGCGCCCCGCGCCCGCATCGCTGCGTTCGGCCTGTATGCGCCGGTCAACGCGGCGTGGCTGAAAGGCCTGGGCGTTGAGGCTATCTTCGGCGGCGAATCCGAACCCGATCTGCTGGCCTGGGTGCAGTCCGGCGTCGCGCCGGCCGACACGGTGGTGCGGCGCAGCAAGATCGAGTTCCTGCTACCCGACCGTAGTGCGCTGCCGCCCCTTCCGCGCTACGCCAAGCTGATTCTTGCCGACGGCACGCAAAGGATCACCGGCTTTGCCGAAGCCAGCCGCGGCTGCAAGCACCTGTGCCGCCACTGCCCGGTGGTGCCGGTGTACGAGGGAAAATTCCGCGTCGTTCCACATGAGATCGTGCTGAACGACATCGCGCAGCAGGTGGCAGCGGGTGCTCAACACATCAGCTTCGGAGACCCCGATTTTCTCAACGGCCCGACCCATGCACTGAAGGTCGCCGAGGCGCTGCACGCGCATTTCCCCGATCTCACCTGGGATGCCACCATCAAGGTCGAGCATCTGCTGAATCACGCCGAGCTGCTGCCGCGCCTCAAGCAATGCGGCCTGCTGTTCATCGTCACCGCGGTCGAATCGGTCGACGACGCGATCCTGGAGCGGCTCTCCAAGGGCCACACCCATGCGGATTTCGAGACGGTGCTGGCACATTGCCGTGCGCTCGGCATTGCGCTGGCGCCCACCTTCGTGCCGTTCACGCCGTGGACCACGCTGGCGGGTTATCGCGACCTGCTCGCAACCTTGCTGCGACTTCACCTGGTTGAAGCGGTACCGCCGGTGCAACTGGCGATCCGCCTCCTGGTGCCGCAGGGTTCGTATCTGATGCAACTGCCGGATTTTGCGGCGCGCGTCGGCGCCTTCGACGAGGCCATGCTGGGCTACCCGTGGCAGGCCGACGACCCACGCGTCGATGTCCTGCAACGCGACATCATGGCCTGGGTGATGGACGCGGAAAAAGCCGCGCTGCCGCGCGCCGAGGTGTTCGCCGGCCTCTGGGCGCGCACCCACGCCGCGCTCGGCGAGGCGGCGCCACCGCTCGACTTCGCGCAATTCGGCGCGGCCATTCCGCATCACTCCGAGCCGTGGTACTGCTGCGCCGAGCCGACCGAAACCCAGCTCGCCAGCTTCTGACCGCATCATGCCGCGCCTTCTGCTGCTGCTTCCTGCCGCGGGCTACGCCAACCAGGATTTCATCGCCGCCGCTGCACGGCTCGATATCGAACTTGTCACCTGCGCCGATTACTGCCATCGGCTGGCGCCCGGCTGGGGTCTGCCGCCGCTGATGAGCGTGCCGTTCGACCAGCCCGGGATCGCGCTGCCGCAGGTGTTGGCCGCCCTGAAACAGCCGGTCGACGCGGTGCTGGCGGTGGACGACCATGGACTGGCGCTGGCGGCGCAGCTGCGCGTGGCGCTGAAGCTGCCGGGCAACCCGCCGGAGGCGGTGGCCACGCTCACCGACAAGCTGCGCTTTCGCCAGTTGCAGCAGGCGATCGGCCTGCCGCATCCTGCCTTTACCCAGGTGGACGTGGGCGCGCTGGAAGCCGCTGCGGCGCCGGGATTCCCGCTGGTGGTGAAGGCGCGCCGGCTGAACGCCAGCCGCGGCGTGATCCGCGCCGACGATGTCAACCAGTTGTTGCGGGCGCTGCGACAGGTGCAGCGCATCCAGGCGCGCGCGCAGCGCGATGCCGACGACCTGCTGGTTGAACGCTTCATCCCCGGCGTCGAGGTCGCGCTCGACGGCGTGTTGTCCAGCGGCGCCCTGCGGGTGCTCGCCGTGTTCGACAAGCCCGACCCGCTCGACGGGCCGATTTTCGAGGAAACGCTTTACATTACGCCATCGCGCCTACCGGACGCCGCGCAATGCGAGTTCGCCGCCGCGGTCGAGCGTGCCTGCGTGGCCGCCGGCGTGACGGAGGGCGTGGTCCACGCCGAGGCCCGCATCAACGATGCCGGCGTGTGGCTGCTCGAAATCGCGCCGCGCGGCATTGGCGGCCTGTGCGGGCGGGTGCTCGCCGCCACGCTCGGCATGGACACGGCGGAGATCGTGCTGCGCCATGCCGTCGGCCTGACGCTGCCGGCGCAGGCGAACGGCAGCGCCGCAGGGGTGATGATGATCCCGATCCCGGCTGCCGGCATTTTTCATCGCATCGACGGCCTGGCTGCCGCGCGCGGCGTGCCGCACATCACCGGCATCGAGATCACGGCGCCGCCCGGCCAGCTGGTGGCGCCGCCGCCCGAGGGCGCGGCTTATCTGGGCTTTATTTTTAGCCGCGCCGCCACCCCGCAGCAGGCCGAGGCCGCGCTGCGCGCCGCCCACGCTGCGCTCGGCGTGCGCATCCAGCCGCTGGTCGAGCCATGAGCGTTTTTCATACGGAACTCGCCGCCGCCATCGGCCGTGCCAGCGACACGCCTTTTGTGGCGCAGGACGCGCGCGTCATGCGTGGCGGCGACATCAGCGAGGCATTCACGCTCAGCGACGGCACGCGCACGTTTTTCGTCAAAACCCAACCCGCTTCCCGGCTCGACCTGTTCGAGGCGGAAGCGGCGGGGCTCGCCGAACTGGCGGCGGCGAACGCGGTGCGGGTGCCGCACGTGATCTGCCACGGCGTCGCCGCCGGGCAGGCGTATCTGGTGCTCGAATCCCTGTCGCTCCAGCCGAACGGCGATGCCGCGCGGCTGGGTCGGCAGCTCGCGCAGCAGCACCGCGCCAGCGCTGCGCGATTCGGTGGGCCGCGCGGCAACTGGATCGGTGCCACGCCGCAGCCCAATGCGTGGACTGACAGCTGGGTCGAATTCTGGCGCGAGCAGCGGCTCGGCTTTCAATTGAAGCTGGCGGCGCAGAACGGCTACGGCGGTACGCTGCAGCGCGACGGCGAAGTGCTGATGGCGCGGCTGGATGGTTTGTTCGCCGGCTACCGGCCGCAGCCCTCGCTGTTGCACGGCGACCTGTGGGGCGGCAACCACGGATTTCTGGCTGATGGAGTACCCGTGATTTTCGACCCCGCGGTGTATTTCGGCGACCGCGAATGCGACCTGGCGATGAGCGAGCTCTTCGGCGGCTTCGCCCCGGATTTTTATGCCGCCTACCGCGAAGCCTGGCCGCTCGACGCTGGTTATGCGGTGCGCCGGACGCTCTACAACCTGTACCACATCCTCAACCACGCCAATATGTTTGGCGGTGGCTACGTCGCCCAGGCGCAGCGCATGCTGGCGCAACTGCTGGCCGAGTTGCGCTGAGCGGCGCTAGTGTCTAGTTGCATAAGTCTTGCTACATTCGGCCGGTCTTTGACGTGCCTGGCTTTGTCGGCAATCCTCGCCATAGAACAACTATGGCTGCGGTTGCTTTCGGACGGGCACGCCAAATCCTCGGCCTCGGTGCTGACGCAGACTTATGCAACTGGACACTAGTTCACCAGCGACCGCAGGGTCGGCACGGCGAGGTCGAATTCATCCGCGTGGGCGATGGCGCGCGCCAGCCGCGCCGGCGCCGAACGCCCGGTGCAGCCGTGATCGGGGTCGCCGTCGAAGGCTTCCAGCATGCCGGCGATCAGCGCGTTGCGGTCGTGCTGCACGCCGGTGAGCGCATCCTGGATATCCATCACTTCGTTCGCCACCTGGCGCACGTAACTTTCGTGCTGCGCCCACAGTTGCGACACCGTGCCGCCGGTTTTGAGGCCGGCGATGTTGGTGGTGAGGATGTAGACATTCTTCCTCACAAGTTCGAACAGCAGTTCGTCGCCCGACGCCACTTCGCGGCACGGCAGGTCGATGGAAGCCGACGCGCGGCACAGCAGCGTGGCGCCGGGGCCGGCCGCGGGGGAGGCGATCAGCGGCTTGGCGTCGATGCCCTTCTTCTTCTCGAACCAGACGGAAATGACGGTGGGATCGGCATAGCCGTGCGCCAGCCAGTCGCACGGCAAGAGTTCGTTCTGGATCAGCGCGGCACGCGGCTTCCAGACGTCGGGAAGCGCAGCCAGCACGGTATGCAGATCATTCTCGGCCACCGCCACCAGCACCAGCTCCGGCGCGGGGTGCACTCGCGCCATCACTGCCATGTCGTCGCCGCGGTTGACCGGGATCACGCTGTGACCGCTTCGCAGCAGCCCGCCGGCGAACACGCGGCCGAGCTGGCCGAGGCCGATGACGACGACTTCATTAACCGGGTTGGGTGCGCGCAGCGCATCGTTCGCCCCCTCCCCCCCGGAGGGGGCGGGTTGGGGAGAGGGGGGGATATTCATTCCAGGCCCTTGGAATGCAGGTACTCGTCGTAGGTGCCCATGTAGAACTCGACGCCCTCGGGGGTGATTTCGAGGATGCGGGTGGCGAGGCTGGAGACGAACTGGCGGTCGTGCGAGACGAAGATCAGCGTGCCTTTGAAGAGATCCAGCGCGAGGTTCAACGACTCGATCGATTCCATGTCCATGTGGTTGGTCGGCTCGTCCATCACCAGCACGTTGTGGCGGCCGAGCATCAGCTTGCCGTAGAGCATGCGGCCCTTTTCGCCGCCCGACAGCACGCGCACCGACTTTTTCACGTCGTCTCCGGTGAACAGCAGCCGCCCGAGAATGCCGCGCAGCACCTGCTCGTCGTCGCCGGGCTGCGTCCACTGGTGCATCCAGTCGGTGAGGTTGAGGTCCATGTCGAAGTCGCTGACGTGGTCCTGCGAGAAATAGCCGGCGTTGGCGTTCTCGCTCCAGCGTACTTCGCCGAATTGCGGCGCGAGCTCGCCCATCAGGAGTTTCATCAGCGTGGATTTGCCGACGCCGTTGCCGCCGATGACGGCCATTTTCTCGCCGGCTTCCAATGAAAAGCCAAGGTTGCTGAACAGCGGGGCATCGCCGTAGCCGAACTTGAGGTTCTCGACTTCCAGGGCGCGGCGGTGCAGCGCCTTCTCGGGCTCGAAGCGGATGTAGGGGTTCTGCCGCGAGCTGGGCTTGAAGTCCTCGATCTTGATCTTGTCGATCATCTTCATGCGGCTGGTGGCTTGGCGCGCCTTGGACTTGTTGGCCGAGAATCGGCGCACGAATTCCTGCAGCTCGGCGACTTTGTCCTTGGCGCGCGCATTCTGCGCGGCCTGGCGCGCCTTGGCTTCGCTGGAGGCCAGCATGTAGTCGTCGTAGTTGCCCGGGTAGACCTTGATGGTGCCGTAGTCGAGGTCGGCCATGTGGGTGCAGACCTGGTTCAAAAAGTGGCGGTCGTGCGAGATGACGATGATGGTGGCCTTGCTCTCGTTCAGCACGTTTTCCAGCCAGCGGATGGTGTTGATATCGAGGTTGTTGGTCGGTTCGTCGAGCAGCAGGATGTCGGGGTCGGAAAACAGCGCCTGCGTCAGCAGCACGCGCAGCTTGAAGCCGGGGGCGATCTGGCTCATGGGACCGTTGTGCTGCTCGGTCGGAATGCCGACGCCGAGCAGCAGCTGGCCGGCGCGCGCCTCGGCGTCGTAGCCGCCCATTTCGCCGAACTTGGCTTCCAGCTCGGCGGCGTGCAGATAGTCTTCCTCGGTCGCCTCCGGGTTCATGTAGATGGCGTCCTTTTCCTGCATCACCCGCCACATTTCGGCGTGGCCCTGCAGCACCACGTCGAGCACGCGCTGGTCTTCGTAGCCGAACTGGTCCTGGCGCAGCCAGGCCATGCGCTCGCCGGGGTCGAGCGAGACGTTGCCGGCGGTCGGCTCGAGCTCGCCGGCGAGGATTTTCATGAAGGTCGACTTGCCGCAGCCGTTGGCGCCGATCAGGCCGTAGCGGTTGCCGTCGCCGAATTTGACGTTGACATTCTCGAACAGGGGTTTGGCGGCGAATTGCAGGGTGATGCTGGAGGCGGTGAGCACGGGGGAATCCTGGAATGCTGGAAAAACGCAGCATTTTAACATTTCGCCTCCGGGACAGCCGTCGCCGCTGCCTGCAGAGCGAACTAGGTCTTTTGCTGCAGCGCCGGGTGGTCGGCGACCGACCGCCCCAGGTAATAGCCCTGCACCAGATCGACGCCGAAGCGTCGCAGCAGGTCGAGCGTCGGGCCGTCCTCGACGTATTCCGCGACCACCGACTTGCCGAGGCCGAGCGCGACGCTGACCATGGCCTGCACGAACACCTGGTTGTCGGGGTCGTTCGACAGGTTGGAGATGAACTGGCCGTCGATCTTGATGGTGTCGACATGCAGGTGCTTGAGGTAGGCAAAGGATGCGAAGCCGACACCGAAGTCGTCGAGACACACCCCGCAGCCGAGTTGACGCAGCGCTTCGATCAGGCGTTGCGCGTCGTTCAGGTCCGACACGGCAGCCGTTTCGGTGATTTCGACGATCAGGCGGCCGGGATTGACGCCCCGATCGCGCAGCTCATTGCCGATGAACTGCGGCAGGCTGGGTTCGGACAGCGAACGCCCGGACAGGTTGACCGCGATGGGAGGAGCGGCCGGATTCTCCGCCAGCATGCGCAGCACTTCGCGGATCACCCAGCGGTCGATGTCGAGAATGCGTCCGCTTTTTTCGGCCAGATGGATGAAGTGGACCGGCATGATGAGTTGATCTGGCCGGTCCTCGTCGACCATGCGGATGAGCGCTTCCAGATGCGAGGGCGTCCCGTCTTCTGCCCGGTACACGCCCTGGAAATGCAACTGGAACAATCCCTTCTCGAGTGCGTTGCTGATGCGTTCGCCCCACGACAGCCGGTTGCGGGCCTCGCTGTGGGCATCGGTGTCCGCGCGGTAGACGCGCCAGGTGTTCTTGCCGGCGTCCTTGGCCTGATACATGGCGATGTCGGCGCGTGCGACCAGGTCGTCGGCACTGGCGGCTTG
Organism: uncultured Gammaproteobacteria bacterium; assembly: GCA_947085345.1. Classification (GTDB taxonomy): domain Bacteria; phylum Pseudomonadota; class Gammaproteobacteria; order Burkholderiales; family Thiobacillaceae; genus Thiobacillus. The sequence continues at coordinate 10,292 of CAMTWC010000002.1, forward strand.
CGACGGATAGTAGGCGATGCCGAGACTGGAGGTCATCCGCAGGTTCTGACCCTCGAAGCGGAAGGGAATCTGCGCGACCGCCCGTACCACCCGTTCGGCCAGCACCTCGGCTTCGTTGCCATGCACGATCGGCAGCAGGATGGCGAATTCGTCGCCCCCCAGCCGCGCCAGCACTTCATTGCGCCGCACCAGGGCACCGATTTCGCCGGCCACCCGGATCAGCAACGCATCGCCGGCGCGATGGCCATAGGTGTCGTTGATGCTCTTGAATTCGTCGAGGTCGAAGAACATCACCGCGCACTGGACTTGCTGGCGGTCGGTTTCCAGCATGGCGCGCGTCAGTTCGTGCTGGAAGCGGTGGCGGTTGTACAGCCCGGTGAGCGCGTCGCGCTCGGCCAGATGCACCAGCTGTTCGGCTGTCTGGCGTTCGCGGGTCACGTCCTCGTAAATCCACAGGTGACCGATGAAACGGCCTTCGCGGTCGCGAACCGGGTAATCGAGTTCGGTAATGATGCGGCCATCGGCCATCTGGATTTCATAGCTGCCGGGCGCTTCATGGGCTTCCAGCGCCGACCGCAAATGCCTGGTAAAATGGTCGGGGCGTGCGAGATTCGAGGCGGACCGGGCCAGCACTTCATGCACCGGCAGGTCGGTGAGTGCCGTTCCCGCCTCGATCAGCCACATCTGGTTGAAGGCGGGATTGTGGTAGATCACGCGACCATCGGCGGCGACAAAAAGAATGCCGAGGTTCATCGCCGACAGCAGCGAGAGCAGGCGGGCGCGTTCCTGCTCGGTTTCTTCCAGGTATCGGGTTTGCAGGCTTTCCGCGGTGTGCAACTCGGCGATGGCCTGGCGCAGGTTGGCCTCGGTCGCCTTGAGGTCGTCGATGCTGTGGATGCTGGCGCGGATGCCCTGATAGGCGCCGGCTTGATCATGAATGGGCTGCCAGTTCACCAGCGACCAGAAATGGTTGCCGTCCTTGCAGCAGATGCGGCAGGTATAACCCTGGCCAGACGTGCCGCGCAGGGCCTGGCGCATCGCGGTATCGGCTGGCGCGCGGTCTTCCGGGTGGATGATGTCCATCGGGAAATTCATCTGCGTCATGCATTCGTCCGCGGTATAACCCAGCATGCGCTCGACCGAGGGATTGACCCACAACAGCTTGCCCTCGGGCGACAGCCAGAACTCCAGGTCATGGGTGTAATCGGCGATGGCATGAAAGCGCGCCTCGTTTTCGCGTGCCCGCTCGACGTTGAAGCGGACCGATTCGGCCATCCGGTTAAAGGTGCCGATCAGCTGGCCGATCTCGTCTTCCCCCTCGCCGGCCAGCTTGATGTCCAGGTCGCCCTCTTCCATGCGTTTGCTGGCGCGGGTCAGCGCA
>CAMTWC010000003.1:0-63934 GCA_947085345.1 uncultured Gammaproteobacteria bacterium
TAGAGATCTCTTATATATCCATCCAACGATTATTTTTGGTATCTAATATCGAAAAATCCGATAGGTGAACCATGGACACCGAACTCGCCCGCACCTTTCTGATGGTGGCCGCCACCGGCAACTTCGTCGCCGCCGCCAGCCGCCTGCACGTCACCCAATCGACCGTGAGCGCGCGCATCCACACGCTGGAAACCATGCTCGGCGCGCGCCTGTTCCAGCGCGGCCGCAACGGCGCGGAACTGACGCCTGCCGGCAAGCGCTTCCTGCGCCATGCCAAGCACCTGGTGCGCACGGTGGAGCAGGCGCTGCACGACGTCGGCCTGCCGCAAGGGTTTCGCGACGTGCTGACGCTGTCCGGGCGGATTGCATTGTGGGAAGGCTTCCTGCCGCACTGGGTAGCGTGGATGCGCGAGGCTGCGCCGGATGTATCGCTGCGCCTGGAGATCGGCTTCGAGCCCGACATCATGCAGGGACTGATCGAGGGAACCGTGGACATCGGCGTGATGTATACGCCGACCTCGCGTCCCGGCCTCACGGTCGAGCCGCTGTTCGACGAAACCCTGCTGCTGGTGACCAGCAACCTGGCACGCGGCTGGCCTGACGAGGGCTACATACACATCGACTGGGGACCGGAATTCCACGCCCAGTTCAGCGACCACTATCCTGACGCCCCGCCGCCCACCCTGGTTGCCAACATCGGCTGGCTCGGCGTGCAGCAACTCCTGACCTACGGCGGCAGCGGCTATTTTCCGCAGCGGCTGGTGCGGCGTTATATCGAAGCAGGCCAATTGTGGCGGGTACCGCACAGTCCGCAGTTCAAACTGCCGGCGTGGATGGTGTTTCCGCGCGACAGCGACAGCGCCACGCTCAAAAGCGCACTCGACGGTTTGCGCACCCTGGCACGCGAGGAACAGGCCCGCACCTGAAGGGATCCGTCGCTGCTCAGCCTCGCTTGCCCCGCTTCAGCAGGCCGGAGAGCGAAACCGCCGGCTCGGCCAGATCGGCCAGGGTGTACTGCCCGACATGCCAAGCCGTTCATGGCCACGGTCAACAGCCAGCTTCTGCAATTGGGCTACAAGGACGAACAGCTGCACTACGAAGTCTTCGGCCCCAGCACCGCCTGCCGACGCACTGACCGGACAGGCGCCTGCATCAGGGCTTCCTGGCCACCATATCCACCAGCGCCGACATGCCATGGTGATGCGTGCCCTCGCTGATGAAGGATTCGTGTTCGGCGAGATGCAGGATCTCCCAGTCGCCGAACCATTCACGCAACAGGTCTGCGGTGTACATGTTGGCGGCGCTGGGCGGGCCGCCGGTGCCGAACTCGATCTGCTTCGGCGTATAGCCCTGCAGGATCAGCACGCCGCCCGGCTTCAGCGTGCGGCGGATGCCGGCAATGATGCGGCCGCGCTCGGGCGGCGGGGCGAACTGGATGAAGATGGCCGCCACCAGATCGTAGGCCGCCTCCGGCCAGGTCCAGTCGAGCACGTCGGCCTGCTCGATTTCCAGCGTCACGCCGCGCTCGGCGGCCAGCCTGCGCGCCTTCTCCAGCGCAGCCGCTGAAAAATCGATGGCATGCACCTGCGCCCCCTGCCCGGCCAGCCATACGCCGTTGCGGCCCTCGCCGTCGGCGATGGCCAGTGCACGCATGCCGGGTTGGATCAAGCCGGCCTGGCTCGCCAGAAACAGGTTCGGCGCGGTGCCGAAAATGTAGTCGTCAGTGGAATAACGCGCGTTCCAGAATTCGGAACTCATTATTTGGCGTTGGCGGCCAGCAGGCGTTCAAGCTGCGCGGCCGGCACCATGCCGGGCACGCGCTGGCCGTTGGCGAAGATCAGGGTCGGGGTGCCGGACACCTTCAACTTGCTACCCAACGCGATGGTGTCATCGACCGGGTTGGCGCATTTGCCGTCGTTTTTCGGCACGATGTCCTTCGTGGTGTAGTCGTCCCACGCCTTGTTGCGGTCGGGCGCGCACCAGATCTGTTTCGATATCTGCACCGCCTTGGGATGCAGGCCTTCGATGGGGTAGAGGAAGGTGTAGACGGTGATGTTGTCGACCTTGGCGAGCTCGGCCTCGAACTTGCGGCAGTAGGGACAATCGACATCGGAGAACACCACCAGCTTGCGCTCGCCCTTACCCTTGACGGTCTTCAGTGCGTTTCCGAGTGGCAGCGTGTCCCACTTCACCGCCTGCAACTGGTTCAGCCGCGCCTGGGTCAGGTTGGCGCGGTTTTTCAGGTCGATCACATCGCCGGCGAATACGTATTGCGCCTTGGCGTCGATGTAAACGAGCTGGCCGTCGAGATAGACCTCGAACAGGCCGCTGTAGGGCGTTTTCGTCACCGAGCCGATTTGCGCGCCGGGAAACTGCTGCCCCAGCGCCTTGCGGATGACGGACTCGTTGGCCTGCGCGGTCGCGGCGAACATCAGGGTAGCGGCCAGCGCCAGGGAAGTGAATTTCATTCAGGACTCCAGAAAATAATCGAAAAAAACGTCAGGACATTGCTTCGCGCACCAGCGCCGCTTTCAAGGGCGGCAGCCGGTTGACGACCGTCATGCCGGCATTGCGCAGCCAGGCGGCACGGTCGTCGGCAAACAGATGATGCAGGCCATGGGTGAGCGCCTGCATGCGCTGCACCGGCTCGGCGCGCTGGCGGGCATAGGCCTGCAGCACCCGCACATCGCCCAGACGGCTGCGGCGGTGCTGAACCAGCACGTCGACCAGTGCTTCGGCGTCGCCGAATCCCAGGTTGACGCCCTGCCCCGCCAGCGGATGCACGCCGTGCGCGGCGTCGCCGATCAGCGCCACCCCCGGTGCCACCACGGCCTCGACCCGGATCAGGCGCAGCGGAAACGCCGCCGCCGGCGTCAGCAGGCGCAAGGCGCCGAGCCGGTCGTGGCCCGCCGCCTGCACCTGTGCGGCCAGCGCCGCCGCATCCAGCGCGAGCAGATCGTCCGCATGCGCCGTCCGGGTTGACCAGACCATCGACATGCAGTTCCCCCCTGAAGGGGGTTCTCGATGTCCCTTGTGGGTGCTCCGATCCACTGTGGGCTGAAGCCCACGTAGAGTCGTATGCCCTGACAACGGCAGCCAAGCGAGGATGTCGCTGTCGAAGAACCACTGGAACGCGGTGCCGCGATGCGGGCGCTCGCATTCGAAATTCGCCACCACGCCGCTCTGGCCGTAGGGTGTCAGCGTCGAGGCCAGCGCCGCCCATTCTCGGATGCGCGAGGCGGCGCCGTCGGCACCGACGACCAGCTCGGCTTCGAGCCTGAAACCGTCGTCCAGCACGATCTGCGTGAATGGCCCCTCCGTGACGATCGATTGAATCGCAGCCGGGCAATGCAGCGCCACGCTGCCGTCTGCCTCGATCGCCTGCCACAGCGCGTGCTGCAAGCGCCCGCTTTCGACGATGGCGGCGAGACGCGACACGCCCGCCTCGTAGGCGTCGAGCCGGATCGCACCGCTTGTGTCGCCCGCCACGTCCATGCGGAACACCGGCTGCACGCGGCCTGCATCCATGCGCTGCCAGGCACCCAGGCGTTCGAGGAAGCGCTGGCTGGCGGGGCTGATGGCGTAGATGCGGGTGTCCCAGGCGTCATCCGGCAGCGACGGCGGCTGGCGCTCGATCAGGGCGACACGCAGCCCCTGCCGGCCGAGCGCCAGCGCGGCCGCGGCGCCCACCAGCCCTGCGCCGACGATGACGACCTGATAGCGTTCGGCGCTCAACCGCGCGCTCCGAACATCATCCGCCGCGCGACGAAGCTTTTCAGCGGCGGCAGCGCTTCCAGCGCCAGCAGGCCGAGCCCGCGCGCGTGGCGCAGCGGCGCGAAGTCGTTGGAAAACACGCGCACCAGAAAATCGGTGAAGCCGACGCCGCCCAGCACGTCGACCCGCCGTCCGCGCGCGTAGGCGGCCAGCATGGCGGCGCTGCCGATCTCGCTCGCCGGGGAATCCCCCCACTGGTTTGATTCATGCGGCGTGTCACCGCATAGCGCAGCCAGCTCCCAGGCGTCGCGCAGGCCGATGTTGAAGCCCTGCCCCGCCACCGGATGCAGCGTCTGCGCGGCGTTGCCGATGCGCACCACGCAATCGGCCGCCTCGCTGCCGGTCCAGGCGAGTTTCAGCGGAAAGGTCTTGCGCGGGCTGGCGAGAAGGAAGCGCCCCAGGCGTCCGCCGAAGTGCCGATAAAGCGCAGCGAGAAACTCGTCGTCCGGCAACGCGGCAATGCGCTGGGCTTCCGCATGGCTGGCGGTCCATACCAATCCGTAGCGGTCACCCTTAGGAAGCAGCGCGGCCGGCCCCTCCGGGGTGAAGCGCTCGAACGCCTGATTGCCGTGCGGCAGCTCGGTCTGCACGTCGCACACCACCGCCATCTGGTCGTAATCGCGCGAAATTTTCGGATCGGGTGCGGCGTCGCCGCGCCCGCCGTCGGCCACCACCACCAGCGGCGCGCCAAGCGCGCGGCCATCCGCAGTGTGCAACGTGGCACTCGCGACACCGGACTCGATACGCTCCACCGCGACAGCGTACTCGACCGCGATGCCGGCCTCACGCAGTGCCTGCTTCAAGGCTGCGGCGAGCGCGGCGTAAGGCAGCACATACCCCAGTGCCGGCACGTTCACCTCATCGGCCGACAGCCGCGCCGCACCGAGCGCGCCGCGCTGCGAAATATGGATGCGGGTGATCGGGGTGACGTCTTCTAGCCTGTTCCACACGCCGAGGCGTTCGAGGATCAGCCGCGATCCATGCGACAGCGCCAGGGTACGGGGGTCGGCGCGCGCGTCTTCGGGCTGCGCCTCGATCACGCGCGCGGCCACTCCCTGCTGCTGCAGCGCCAGCGCGCACACGGCGCCGACCGGGCCGGCGCCGACGATGAGAATCTCGTTCACGCCTTCATCCAGTCTTCGATCTCGGCCACGGTTTTCGGCGGCGAGGTCAGCACCTCGCAGCCGGACCCGGTCACCGCCACATCGTCCTCGATGCGGATGCCGATGTTCCACAAGGCCGCGGGCACGTCGTCCGCCGGGCGGATGTAGAGGCCGGGCTCGACGGTCAGCGTCATGCCGGGCGCGAGCGGCCGCCACTCGCCTTTGACCTTGTATTCGCCAGCGTCGTGCACGTCGAGTCCCAGCCAGTGGCCGGTGCGGTGCATGTAGAAGCGGTCGTAGGCTTTCGACTCGATCAGGCCGTCGACCTCGCCGTGGAGTAGGCCGAGGTCGACCATGCCCTGCGTCAGCACCCGCACCGCCGCCTCGTGCGGGGCATTCCAGTGACTGCCCGGGCGCACCTCGCCAATGGCCGCCGCCTGCGCCGCCAGCACCAGCTCGTAGACATCCCTCTGCGCCGCCGAGAAGCGGCCGTTCACCGGGAAGGTGCGGGTGATGTCGGCCGCATAGCTGCCGAACTCGGCCGCGGCGTCGATCAGCAGCAGGTCGCCATCGCGCAGCGGCTGGTTGTTGAAGACGTAGTGCAGCACGCAGGCGTTGGCGCCGCTGGCAACGATGGGGGTATAGGCCGGCGCCTCGGCGCCGCCGCTGCGGAAGGCGCAAAGCAGCTCCGCCTCAATCTCGTATTCGTGGCGGCCCGGCCGGGTGGCGCGCATGGCGGCGCGATGCGCGCCGGAGGAGATATCGGCAGCACGGCGCATCAGGGCGAGTTCGTGGGCATCCTTGATGAGCCGCATCTCGTCGAGCGCATGTCGCACATCGATGATCTCGCCCGGCGCGATAATGCCCTGCCGCGTCTTCGCGCGCACCGCATTGAGCCAGCCGATCACCCGCGCATCCCATGCCGGATCCTGTCCCACCGCGTAGGCGAGGCGCGCACGGTTGCCCATCAGGTCGGGCAGCCTGGCGTCGAGTTCATTGATCGAATACGCGGCGTCGAAACCGAATTGTTCCTGCGCTGCCGCCGGGCCATAGCGGAAGCCGTCCCATATCTCGCGCGTCTCGTCCTTGTCGCGGCAGAACAGGATGGCCTCGGGCTTTTCGCCGCCGACCACGACCACCACCGCCTCGGGCTCGGCGAAGCCGGTCAGCCAGTAGAAATAGCTGTCGTGCCGGTAGGGATAGTGGGTGTCGCGGTTGCGCGGCACTTCCGGGGCGGTGGCGACGATGGCGATGCCGTCGCCGAGGGTGGCGGCCAGCCGCGCGCGGCGGTCGGTGTGAATTGCGGCGTCAAACATGGGTGCGCAGGCTTTCGTCGAGTTGTTGCAAACGTTCGGGCGTCCCCACATCGACCCAGCGGCCGCCGAAATGTTCACCACTCGCGCGCCCGGCGTCGATCGCCTGCCGCAGCAGCGGCGCCAGCGGGGCCTTTTCGCGCGCCCGGGTGTGGGCGAACAGTGCGCGATGGTAGATGCCGATGCCGGAGAAGGTGAGCGGCGAGCCGAGCATCGAGAGTCGAGAGCCCGTATTGTGTACCCGGCCGGCATCGAGCACAAAATCGCCCTGCGGATGATGCGGCGGATTGTCGACCACTACCAGATGCGCCCGGTCGTGGCCGGCGGCGAGCCGCGCCATCGGCTCGGCGAGGCGGCTGAAATCGAATTCGCAGTAGATGTCGCCGTTCACCACGGGGAAGACGTCGGCATCGATTAGCGGCAACGCGGTGGCGATGCCGCCCGCGGTTTCCAGCGCGCTGGCCTCGCGCGAATAGTCGATGGCCACGCCGAGTTCCGCGCCGTTCCCAAGCGCCGTCTCGATCTGCTGCCCGAGGTGCGCGTGGTTGATGACGATATGCGCGAAACCCGCCGCGCGCAGGCGCTCGATATGCCACACGATGAGCGGCTTGCCGCCGGCCACCAGCAAGGGCTTCGGCGTGCGGTCGGTAAGCGGGCGCATGCGCTCACCCCGCCCCGCCGCCAGAATCATCGCCGTCTTCCCGTTCATACGCTCTCCGCTCTCCGCTAAAACGTATATCCCACCTGAGGCTTTTTGTCCTGCAGCACATCGAGCAGGAACAGCAGCGGCTTCAATTCGTCGTAGCGCTCGCACACCTTGCGCAGGTAGTGCATCACCCGCGGCATGTCCTTCAGGTACCCATCCTTGCCGTCGCGGTGGTACAGCCGCGCGAAAATCCCGAGCACCTTGATGTGGCGCTGCGCGCCCATCCATTCGAAGTCGCGCCAGAATGCGCCGAAGTCCTCGGGCACCGGCAGGCGGGCGGCACGCGCCTTTTCCCAGTAGCGGATCACCCAGTCGAGCTGCATCTCCTCGTCCCACTGGATGTAGGCGTCGCGGTAGATCGAGGCGAGGTCGTAGGTGATGGGGCCGTAGACCGCGTCCTGGAAGTCGAGGATGCCGGGGTTGGGGTCGGAGACCATCAGGTTGCGCGAATGCCAGTCGCGGTGCACGTACACCCGCGGCTGCGCCAGGTTGTTGGCGAGCAGGCGCTCGAACACGGTGTCGAGGATGGCGCGCTGCTCGTCCTGCATGGCAATGCCGAGATGCTTCGCCACATACCACTCTGGGAACAGCATCAGCTCGCGGGTCAGCGGCGCGCGGTCGTATTCCGGCAGCACGCCAGGGCGGCTGGCCTGCTGGATGCGGATCAGCGCATCGTTAGACGCCAGGTACAACTCGCGTGCCGTGCCTTCGTTGAGTGCCGACAGATAGGTGGTATTGCCCAGATCGGTCAGCAGCAGGAAGCCCTGGTCCATATCCTGGGCCAGCACCTGCGGCACGTGCACGCCTGCGTCGCCGAACAGCCTGGCGACGGCGATGAAGGGGCGGCAATCCTCGTGCGCCGGCGGCGCGTCCATCACGATATAATCGCGGCCTTTGGCAGTGACGCGAAAATAACGGCGAAAGCTGGCGTCCGCCGACGCCGGGGCGATGTCCAGCGAATCGCCCCCCAGCTGTCGGGCGGCCCAGTCCTGTAATGCTTGCAAACGTTCCACTGCCTACGGCTCCGAATAACGCTATTCCAAATAACCCTGGTCCGGATTTTACATCGCTTGTCCACCCTGCCCGGTTTTGCGCTCGTCGTGTTGTTCGTGACTGCATCCTCTGCGGCCGCGGACGGACTCGCGCTGAAAATGGACGCCGAACTCGGCGGTTCGGCCGCGGCCGGAAAGGAAGGGCCCATGTTCCTGACCGCCGACCGCGTCGAGTCGACCGTGCCCAACATCATCGAAGCCAGCGGCCGCGTGGAAGCCCGCCAGGGCGGGCAGAATTTCTTTGCCAGCTGGCTGCGCTACGACACCGCGCTGAACCAGGTGGAGGCGCGGGGCGAGGTGCGGCTGGAACAGCCGGCTTTGCTGGTGCAGGGCGACGCACTCAAGCTCAACCTCAACGATTACAGCGGCCAACTCACGCAGCCGGTATACCACCTGACCGTGCAGCAGGGGCGCGGCGACGCCGAACGTATCGACTTTATCGACGAAAACCGCTACACGCTGCGGGACGCCACCTATACCACCTGCCCGGTCGACAACGACGACTGGTTCCTCAAGGTGGCCGACCTCGATATCGACAAGACCCGCAACGTGGGCACCGCGCGCAATGCCTCGCTGCAATTCCTCGGCGTGCCCATCCTGTATACGCCGTGGATGGACTTTTCGCTCAACAACGAACGCAAGACCGGTGTGCTGGCGCCCACCATCGGCACCACCGAGCGCAGCGGCCTCGATATACTGGTGCCGTATTACCTCAACCTCGCGCCCAACTACGACGCCACGCTGTATCCCCGCCTGCTGTCCAAGCGCGGTGTGCAGCTGGGGGGCGAGTTCCGCTACCTGCTGAACGACATCCGTGGCGAGAACCGCCTCGAATACCTGCCCAACGACGACGAGGCCGGCCGCTCGCGCTGGAGCATGGCGCTCAACAACGCCTACCGCCTGAACGCCACCACCCAGGCCGGCATGCTGTTCAACCGCGTGTCCGACGACGATTATTTTCGCGATCTGTCCAACCTGATTTCCATTACCTCGCTCAGCCACCTCAACCGCGAGGCCTGGGTGACCACGCAGCACGCCAACTGGAACGCCGAACTGCGTGCGCAAAGCTTCCAGACGCTGCAGGACTCCACTGCGGCCCCCATCCTCGAGCCTTATGCGCGGCTGCCGCACGCCCGCCTGGGCATGACGCAGACTTTTGGAAACGGGCTGGAATTCAAGCTGGAATCCGAAGCCACCCGTTTCGCCCACCCCACCCGTACCGAAGGCACCCGGGTGCTGGCCTACCCCACGCTGCGCCTGCCGCTATCCAACGCGTTCGGCTTCCTCACCCCGCAGATCGGCTGGCACGGCAGCTATTACGCGCTGGACGACAGCGTCCCCGAGCAGCGCATCACGCGCAACCTGCCCATCTTCAGCCTCGACAGCGGCGTCACCTTCGACCGTCCCTTTCGCTTAGCCGGGGTCGACTACGAGCAGACGCTGGAACCACGCGCCTACTACGTTTTCGCGCCGTTCCGCGACCAGAATGCGATCCCGGTATTCGACACTGCGCTGCTGGATTTCAGCTACGCGCAGATGTTCACCGAAAACCAGTTCATCGGCGGCGACCGCATCAACGATGCCAACCAGCTGACGCTCGCGGTCACCAGCCGTTTCGTCGAAGTGGACAGCGGGCTGGAGCGCCTGCAGGTCACCCTTGGCCAGCGCTATTACTTCAGCGCGCAGCAGGTCACCCTGCCCGGCGTCGCGCCGCGCACCAGCAACGCCACCGACCTGCTCGCCGCCGTCAGCGGACAGATCACGCGCGACTGGCGCATCGACACCGCCTGGCAGTTCGACACCGAGAACGGCACCACCATCCGCAGGAATCTCGGCGCGTCCTACCGCCCCGGCCCTGGCCGCGCGCTGAACTTTGGCTACCGCTTCATAGACCAAACCACCGAACAGATCGACCTGTCCGGGCAATGGCCGCTGGGCCAGCGCTGGTACGGCATGTTCCGCTACAACTATTCGTTCCAGGACGACAAGCTGGTCGAAGGCCTGGCCGGGGTTGAATACAATGGCGGCTGCTGGGCGGTGCGCGCGGTGTTCCAGCGCCTGGCCACCAAGGTGGACCAGTCCACCGATGCGCTGTTCTTCCAGCTCGAGTTGAACGGCATGGGGCGTCTCGGCGCCAACCCGCTCGACGTTTTGAAACAAAGTGTTCCCGGATACAGGACTAGCAATGAAATTCTTCAAACGCCCTGAATGGTTCAGCCCGCAGTCTGTGCTGGCACTGCTGATCGCCGCATCGAGCCTGTTGCCGGCGCACGCCGCGGTGCAGCCGCTCGACCATATCGTCGCCATCGTCAACGACGAAGTCATCACCCGCCAGGAGCTCGCCAGGCGTTACCAGGAAGTGGCGCAGAACCTGTCGCGGCAGAACACGCCGCTGCCGCCGCGCGAGGTTCTGGAAAAACAGCTGCTCGAACGCATGATCACCGAACTGGCGCTGCAACAGCATGCCCGCAGCACCGGCATACGCGTCGATCCGACCCAGGTCGAGCGCGCCCTGCAGCGCATCGCCGCGCAGAACAAGCTCGACATGGCAGGCCTCGCGGCCGCCCTGGAGCGGGAAGGCCAGAGCCTCGACGGCATGCGCAAAACGCTACGCAATGAATTCCTCATTACCCGCGCCCGCGAACGCGACGTCGACAACCGCATCTCGGTCAGTGATGCCGAAATCGAAGGCTACCTGCAAACCCAGGTTCAGCAAGGCGTGGAAACCGAATACAACTTCGCCCACATCCTGATCACCGTGCCGGAGAACGCTTCGCCCGAGCAGATCCAGGCGCGCCGCGCGCGCGCCGAAGACGTCCTCGCCCAGCTTGCGCGGGGCGCCGATTTCGCCCAGCTGTCCGCGAGCCATTCCGATGCCCCCAATGCGCTGCAGGGCGGCGCCTTCGGCTGGCGCGCCGGCGGCAAGATGCCGGCGCTGTTTGCCGATGCCCTGAAGCCGCTGCAGCCCGGCCAGGTCGCCCCGCTGCTGAGAAGCAGCAACGGCTTTCACATCCTCAAGCTCAACGACAAGCGCGGGCTCGACGCCACCCTCAGCGTCACCCAGACGCATGCGCGTCACATCCTCATCAAGACCAACGAGCTCACCTCGGAAGCCGACGCCCGCAACCGCCTGCTGCAGCTGAAAGAGCGCATCGACAACGGCGTGAAATTCGACGAACTGGCGCGCCTGCATTCCGAGGACGCCAGCGCCTCCAAGGGCGGCGACCTCGGCTGGGTCAACCCCGGCGACACCGTCCCCGACTTCGAGAAGGCGATGGACGCCCTGCAGCCGGGCCAGGTCAGCGCGCCCATCCAGTCGCCATTCGGCTGGCACCTGATCCAGGTGCTGGAGCGCCGCAATCAGGACGTCACGCAGGAGCGCCAGAAGCTGCTGGCGCGCCAGGCCATCCGCGAGCGCAAAGCCGAAGAGGCTTTCCAGGACTGGGTGCGGCAGATCCGCGATTCGGCCTACGTCGAACTGCGTCCGATCGATTGATCCGATCACGCCAAGGGTGAGCGAAGCCGTGAATCTGCCCATCCTCGCGCTCACCGCGGGCGAGCCCGCCGGGATCGGCCCCGACCTCTGCATCGCGCTGTCGCAGCAGGCGCTGCCCTGCCGTCTCTCGGTGCTGGGCGATGTCGAGGTGCTGCGCGCCCGCGCCGCCCGGCTCGGCATCGCGGTCGACTTCATCAGCGGCGACGCCATCCCCCCGCATCGGACCGGCGCGCTGCACGTGCGCCACATTGCGGTTGCCGCCCCGGTCGCCGCCGGCGTGCTCGATGCCGGCAACAGCGCCCACGTGCTGGCCCTGCTCGATGCCGCGCTGGCGGGCTGTATGAACGGCTCGTATGAGGCCGTCGTCACCGCGCCGGTGCACAAGGGCGTGATCAACGATGCTGGCTTCGCCTTCACCGGCCACACCGAATACCTGGCCGACCACAGCGGCACGAAGAAAGTCGTGATGATGCTCGCCGGCGGCGGCCTGCGCGTCGCCCTCGCCACCACCCACCTGCCGCTGCGCGCGGTGGCCGACGCCATCACCCCTGCGCTGCTCGATGAGGTGGTCCGCATTCTCCACGCCGACCTGCAAGCCAAGTTCGGCATTTCCAGGCCGCGCATCCTGGTGGCCGGCCTCAACCCGCACGCCGGCGAATCCGGCCACCTCGGGCGCGAGGAGGTCGACATCATCGAACCCGCGCTCGACCGGCTGCGCGGCGAGGGCATGGACCTGGCCGGTCCGCTGCCCGCCGACACCCTGTTCTCGCGCATCCGCGTTGATCCCTGCGACGCCGTGCTGGCGATGTATCACGACCAGGGTCTGCCCGTGCTCAAGTACGCCAGCTTCGGCGCCGGCGTGAACATCACGCTGGGCCTGCCCTTCATCCGCACCTCGGTCGATCACGGCACCGCGCTCGACCTCGCCGGCACGGGGCGCGCGGAAGCGGGCAGCCTGCTTGCCGCGATTGAAATGGCCATGGAGATGGTTGGGAGGCGGTCGAGAGCCGAGAGCCGAGCGTCGAGAGCGGGATAACGGCTCGCGACGCTCCGCTCTCCACTCTCGACTCTCCCCACCATGCACCCCCCCCGCAAACGCTTCGGCCAGAACTTCCTCATCGACGACGGCATCATCCATGCCATCGTCAACGCCATCCATCCGCAGGCGGGCGAAACCGTGGTCGAGATCGGCCCCGGCCTGGGCGCGCTGACCCAGCCCCTGCTCGAACGCCTGCCGCATCTGCACGCGGTCGAACTCGACCGCGACATCGTCGCGCACCTGCAGCGAACCTGGCCGGCCGGGCGCCTCACCATTCACAGCTGCGACGCGCTGAAATTCGATTTCGGCGCACTCGGCCACGACCTGCGCATCATCGGCAACCTGCCCTACAACATCTCCACCCCGCTGCTGTTCCATCTGATGGAGTTCGCCGCGCACATCCGCGACATGACCTTCATGCTGCAGAAGGAAGTCGTCGAACGCATGGTCGCCGAGCCGTCGACCGCCGATTACGGGCGGCTGTCCATCATGCTGCAGCGCCGCTTTCATCCGGAATGGCTGCTCGACGTGCCGCCCACCGCCTTCAACCCGCCGCCCAAGGTCAATTCGGCGGTGGTGCGGCTGATTCCGAAAACCCCGGCTGAAATCGTCGCGCTCGACGAGGCGCTATTTGCGCGTGTGGTCGCCGCCGCGTTTTCGCAACGCCGCAAAACCCTGAGGAACACGCTGGGCAGCATGCTGAAACCCGGGGACTTCGCCGCGCTCGGCATCGACGCCGGACTGCGGGCGGAAGCCCTGCCTGTTTCCGACTACGAAGCCATCGCCCGACACCTGTCGATCCGAGTCGGCCCGAGCATTCCTGCCCCGGGGAACGCAGGACGAACCACTGACTGACTGCGCGCAAGCCCGACCCATTGGAGCGGCCTCCGGCGTCTCCTGGGCATCCCGGCTCAAGCTTCCCCGCCGAAATCCGATAATCCCTTACGTTGTGTCGAGCTTCTCATGAGCCCACCCCAGGAAGATTCACCCCAGCCGCGCGCGCCCGAACTGGAACCTGAAATCGAACGGGGGCTGCTGCGCGCGTACATCGACAGCGCCAACGATGGCATTTTCGTCGTCTGCGACGAGATGAAGTTCCATGTGGCCAATCCCCTGCTGGTCGAATGGCTCGGGGTCGATGAGGCTGAATTGACCGCACACGGACGGCGGGTGCCGATTACCGAGTTTTTTGGCTCGGCCGAGACCGGCGCGCTGTTCCGCCACCATTTCCAGGCTGTGCTCAACGGCCAGACAGCCCGCTTTGAAGCCGACATCACCCCGCCACGCGGCGAGCCCCGCTGGGTGGAAATCAGCATGAACCGTGTGCGTCTGGAATCCGGCGAACTGGTGATCGGCATCCTGCGCGACGTCACCGAGCGCAGGTTGATGCACGCCGCGTTGCAGCACCATGCCAGCCATGACGACCTGACCGGCCTGGCCAATCGGCGCGAATTCCAGCAACGCCTGCACGGGCTGGTCGACACCCTGGAAACCGACCCCGGACCCCATGCCCTGATCTATGTCGATCTCGACCAGTTCAAAGTGGTCAACGATACCTGTGGCCACCTGGCCGGCGATGAGTTGTTGCGCCAGCTGGGCAAACGGTTGCAACAGCGGGTGAGCCGGCGCGATGTGATCGCGCGCCTGGGCGGCGACGAGTTCGGCCTGCTGCTGCATGACCTGCCCATTGAAGACGCGATGCGCGTGGCGGAATCGCTATGCAAGACCATGGCGGAATATCGCTTCGTCTGGGGCGAGCGCAGTTTCGAAGTCACGGCCAGCGTCGGGCTGTGTGCGATCGGCAGCGGCACGCGCTCCGCGGAAGAAGTACTGAGCGCGGCCGATGCGGCCTGCTATGTCGCCAAGGATCAGGGCCGCAACCGCGTGCAATTGTATTTCGGCGGCGCCGCCTGCACAGGCAAGCGCCAGGAAATGGAATGGGTGTCCCGACTGCAGAAGGCGCTGGACGAAAACCGCTTTCAGGTCTGGCAGCAGCACATCCTCGACCTGGGCAGCGGCGCAGACGCGCGTGCCGGACATTTTGAAGTACTGCTGCGGCTCATTGGCGAAGACGGGACCATTATTGAACCGGACCGGTTTTTCCCGGCAGCCGAACGCTATGGGCTGATGCCGGCCATCGACCGCTGGGTCATTCAGCATCTGCTGCTGGACGGTCAAGGTGAACGCCTTCATGCAGAAATGGCGCGCACGTTGGCCATGCATTGCGCCATCAACCTTTCCGGCGCCAGCCTCAATGACGATAAATTCCTGGGCTTTCTGGAGGACGCGCTGCGGCGCACCACGCTTGCCGGCAGTGCGCTGTGTTTCGAAATCACCGAGACCGTGGCAGTCAACAGTTTCGGCCGCATTCGCGAAATGATGCAGACCTTCGGGCAGTTCGGATGTCAATTCGCGCTGGATGACTTCGGCAGCGGCGTGTCGTCGTTCAGCTACCTGAAGAACCTGCCGGTGGATTACCTCAAGATCGACGGCGCCCTGGTACGGAATATCGTCGAGGATGCTGCCGATTTCGCCATGGTCGAGGCCGTCAACCGCATCGGCGGCGCGCTGGGTCTGAAGACCATTGCCGAATTCGTCGAGACCGAGGCGACATTGCAGCGGCTGCGCGATATCGGCGTCGACTATGCCCAGGGCCATGTCATCCACCGCCCCGAGCCCTTGTTTGCCGGGGGCATGACGTAAATCAGACCTGCAGGAAGGGATAGTCGGTGTAGCCCTTCTCTTCCCCGCTGTAGAGCGTTTCGTAGTCGGGTGAATTGAGCGGCGCGCCGCGGCGGAAGCGCTCGACCAGGTCCGGGTTGGCCAGCAGCAGGCGGCCGAATGCAATCGCATCAGCCGCGCCGGACGTCACGGCCTGCTGTGCCGTCGCGAAGTCGTAGCCGTTGTTGCGGATGATGTTGCCCGAATACAGCGCGCGCAGCTGATCATAGTCGAACGGAAGCCATTGCTCCCTGGGCGCGCCGCCGGTTCCCTGCAGCACGTCGAGGAAGGCCAGGTTCAGCGGATTGAGCTGCGTGACAACGTAATCGAAAGTCTCCTGCGGATGGTCGTCGCTGATGTCGTTGAACGGCGTCACCGGCGACAGCCGCAGGCCGACACGGTCGCTGCCGATTGCACCGCACACCGCCTCCAGCACGTCCAGCAGCAGGCGCGCGCGGTTTTCCTTGCTGCCGCCATAGGCGTCGGTGCGCCGGTTGGTGGACGAACGCAGGAACTGGTCCAGCAGGTAACCGTTGCCGGCATGGATTTCCACCCCGTCAAAGCCCGCCTCCATCGCATTGCGCGCGGCCTGGGCGTAGCTTTCGACGAGCGCGGGGATTTCCGCAAGCTCGAGCGCGCGCGGGGTGACGTAATCCTTCATCGCCTGCCCGGTGAACACCTGCCCGGCCGGGCGGATCGCCGAAGGCGCGACCGGCAGGGCGCCGCCCGGCTGCAGGTCGGGGTGCGAAATCCGCCCCACATGCCACAGCTGCAGCGCGATCTTGCCGCCGGCGCCATGCACCGCCTGCGTCACCCGCTTCCAGCCTGCGACCTGCTCCGGAGTATGGATGCCGGGCGTTCGCGGATAGCCGTGGCCCTCCGCGCAGATCGGCGTCGCCTCGGTCAGGATCAATCCGGCCGACGCGCGCTGGCGATAGTATTCGGCCATCAGCGGCGTCGGCACATTGCCGGCCCCGGCGCGGTTGCGCGTCAGCGATGACATCACGACGCGATTGGCCAGTTCGATGGCGCCGAAGCGGGCGGGTGAGAAAAGATCAGTCACGTTGGGTATCCTGTGGGTTGAGCCCTGCGGGCGGGTGGGGGCGAAGCGCATTCAGCGTAGCTTGAGGCCGGGTTTGGGAATACAAGTTTCCGTCGATCACACTTTGACACAAGCGCGCTTGCATCGGCGGAAGCAAACGCCGGGATTTACTTGCGGCCCCGATACTGGAGACAATCCTGCATACGCTGAATACCCGTCCCGACCAAGGAATTGAAGATGATCGAAAATCAGGAACGTTTCAGTCGAGCGATGTCGCTGTTCGATGCCGCCAATTCGGACGATCCCAATCGGGATGAGGGTCAGCCGAAGGAGCTGCTTTACGCCCAGCGCATGTCGGACATGATCGCCCGTTTTGCGCCGCAAGCCTCCGAAGCGTCACAGCTGGCGGTGCGCGCCCAGCACATCCAGCGCTGGAAGGTGCCGCGCAATACGTATCCGATGGCCAAGGAAGGCTATCACGCGTGGCGCACCGGGCTCTACACCTTCCACGCGGACACCGCAGGCGAGCTGATGCGCCAGGCCGGCTACGACGACGCGATGATCGAACGCGTCAAAAAGGCGGTTGGCAAGCGCGGCATCAAGAACAATCCGGAAACGCAGTTGCTGGAGGATGTCGCCAACCTGGTCTTCATCGAGCATTACATGCTGGGCTTTGCCAGCAGCAAGCCCGATTACGATGAAGCGAAGTGGCTGGAGATCATCCGCAAGACGTGGAAGAAGATGTCGAAGAACGCCCAGGCCTTTGCCCTGTCCGGCAAGGTCAGGCTGCCGGAGCCCCTGGTGCCGCTGATCACCAAGGCGATCGGCCAGTAAACGCGGCGGGACGGGGAATGTCCTTCACTCCGCCCATTCCTTCACCCACCCCGCGGTTCCCCTCTGGATGAATTCGATCGGGTAGCCGTCCGGGTCCTCGATGAAGGCAATCACGGTGCTGCCATGCGACATCGGCCCGGCCGGGCGCAGCACCCTGCCACCCTTCGCCGCAGCGGCGTCGCAGGCGGCGTAGGCGTCGTCGACCTCGATGGCGATGTGGCCGTAGCCGCTGCCGATCTCGTATCTGTCCACGCCCCAGTTATAGGTCAGTTCTAGTACCGCCGCCTTGTCTTCGCTGTCGTAGCCGACGAAGGCCAGCGTGAACTTGCCGCCGGGATAGTCCTTGCGGCGCAGCAGCTTCATGCCGAGGACGTTCGTGTAGAAATCGATCGAGCGATCCAGATCGCCGACGCGCAGCATGGTGTGAAGGATTCGCATGATTTCAGACCTGAAAAAGCGTTGCACGCATTGTGCGCAACTCGGCCCGCCTTGCCAACGCCTCGGGGCACAGTGCGGCGACCTGCGCCCAGAAGCGCGGCGAGTGGTCGAGGTGAACGAGGTGGGCAAGCTCATGCGCGGCGACATAGTCGATCAGCGCGAGCGGCGCCTGCACCAGCCGCCAGTTCAGGCGGATATGGCCGCGCCGGGTGCAGCTGCCCCATTGGGTCTGGGCGTTGGACAGGGCGAAGCGGCTGGGCGCGCGCCCCAGTTTCTGCGCAATGCGTGCCAGCCGCCAGGCCAGTAGACGTTCTGCACGATCATGCAGCCAGGCACGGATCAAGGCGCCGGTATCGGCACCAAGCGGGGCGTGAACGCGCAGCGTGTCGCCGTGGCGCTGGACGTCGACGAACAGGGACGCACGGAGGTCGAGGGCAAGCGCGCGCCCTAGATAGCGCACCTCGGCCGAAGATTCGGAGAAGGATTGCGGCGCACGGGCCTGCATGCGCCCCCAGGCTCGGCGCAGCCAGTCGTGCTGCTGCCGCACATAGCATTCGATCTCGGCGCGCGGAGTCCAGCTCGGCGCGTGGATGCGCACTTCGCACGCGGTGACCGTCAGCCCCAGCGTGCGGCGGCGGCGCGAGCGGCGCAGCTGATACGGGACGGCGGCGTCGCCGAGCTGCAGGACGCCGCTATTGGTGTGCGGCAGCAGGGGGCAACCTCGTCATTTCGGTTTCGATCCAGGCTTCCACCGCGCGCGTGAGTTCGGGCGCGCTCTTGCCGCTGCTGTCGATCACCGGGCCGATGCGCACAGTGACGGTGCCGGGGCGCTTGATGAAGGCATTCTTCGGCCACACCTCGCCGGCGTTGTGCGCCACCGGCACGATGGGCGCCCCGCTCTCCGCCGCCAGCCAGCCGCCGCCGATGCCGTAGCGGCCCTTTTCGCCGGGAGCGACGCGTGTGCCCTCGGGGAACACCAGCACCCAGAATCCCTGCGCGAGCTTTTCTTTCCCCTGCTTGACGATCTGCTTCAGCGCCTCGCGCCCGGCGCCGCGGTCGATGGCGATGGGCGCGAGCATGCGGAATGCCCAGCCAAAAAACGGCACCCTCAGCAGTTCCTGCTTGATTACCGGCGAGACCGGCGGGAACAGGCATAGAAACGCCACGGTTTCCCACGCCGACTGGTGCTTGGCCAGGATGATGGCTGGCTGCTTCGGCAGGTGTTCAAGCCCCTCCACCACATAACGGATGCCCAACACCCAGCGCGCCATCCAGATCACCGCGCGGTTGTAGCCGGTGATCAGGCGGTAGCGCGCGTGCGCCGAAAAGGGAAAACTGAGGAACGCAACCAGGC
Source organism: uncultured Gammaproteobacteria bacterium (assembly GCA_947085345.1). Taxonomy (GTDB): domain Bacteria; phylum Pseudomonadota; class Gammaproteobacteria; order Burkholderiales; family Thiobacillaceae; genus Thiobacillus. Next base: position 18,873 of record CAMTWC010000003.1, read on the forward strand.
AGAAGAAGATCGTCAGCGCGGTCTGCAGGACCGCGAAAACCACCGAGCGGATCAGGTTCATGCCGCCTTCAGCAGGTATTCGACTGCTTCGCTCAGATCGGCAAACACCGGCGTGTTCTCCGGCAGCCCGCCTGCAGCCAGCGTTTTTTCGCCCTTGCCGGTTCGCACCAGCAGCGGGCGCGCGCCCACGCTGGCCGCCGCCTGCAGGTCGCGCAGCGAATCGCCGACGGCAGGCACGTCGTTCAGGTCGCGGCCGTAGCGCGCGGCGATTTCGTCGAACAGTCCCGGTTTGGGCTTGCGGCAAGCGCAGTCCATGTCGGCCGCATGCGGACAATAAAATATCGCCTCGATGCGCCCGCCCGCCTGCGCGGCCGCCTTGTGCATCTTGGCATGGATGGCATTCAGCGTCGCCATTTCGAACAGTCCGCGTGCCAGCCCCGACTGATTGGTCGCCACCACCACGCGCCAGCCCTCGCGCGTCAGCCGCGCAATCGCTTCCAGGCTGCCGGGGATGGGCTTCCATTCGCCCGGTGACTTGATGAACTGTTCGGAGCCGAAGTTGATGACGCCGTCGCGGTCGAGAATGATGAGTTTCATGGCCAGACTCCTGCCGTTTAAGTTCGCATATTACGCCGCCAGCCGCGACAAGTCCGCCACCCGGTTCATGGTCTGGTGCAACTGCTTCAGCAGCGCCAGCCGGTTGGCCTTGAGGGCAGGATCGTCGGCGTTGACCATCACCTGATCAAAGAAGGCGTCGACCGGGGCCTTCAGCGCGGCGAGCTTCTGAAGCGAAGTCGTATAGTCGCCCGCAACAAAGGCCGCATCGGCTTGCGGTGCGATCAGGCCAAGCGCAGCGAACAAATCGGACTCCGCCACCTCGACGAAGCGCGCCGGATCGACCGCGCCGCCTACTTCGCCCTCGGCCTTTTTCAGAATATTGCCGACGCGCTTGTTGGCCGCGGCCAGGCTGGGCGACTCCGGCAGCGAGGCAAATTCCCGCACCGCACGCAGCCGCTTGGCTATGTCATGCAGCGGCGGCAGGTTTGAAAATACCGCTGCAACGGCCTCAGCGCCGAACACGGGCGTCAGCTGATTGGCATTGCGCTCGTAGATGAACAGCTTGAGCTCCTCGGCCACGTTCTCGGCCAACATGCCAGAAGGGAAAACCGACAACCCAAACTCGATCAGTTCGTCGAGGTTCAGTGGCAATTCCGCCTTGTCCTGGGCAAACACGGCCCCCAGCAACTGGAAGGACTTGATGACGGAAAGCGCGTGGCGACGCAGGGCGAACGGATCCTTGTCGCCCGTGGGCTTCAGCCCGATCCCCCAGATGCCCACCAGCGTTTCCATCCTGTCGGCAATCTGCAGGACTTCGCTGATGAGGTTGGAGACCTCTTCCGTCTCCTCGCGGCGCACCCGATACTGGTCCGCAATCGCCTGGGCGACCCGCTCGTCCTCGCCATCATGGCGCGCGTAATACCCGCCCATGATGCCCTGCAACTCCGGGAATTCGCCCACCATGTCGGTCAGCAGATCGGCTTTTGCAAGCTCTGCGGCACGGTCCGCAAGGCCAACATCCTCACCGATTTTTTCAGCTACCCAGCGGGCGATGGCGCGAACGCGTTCGACCCGATCGCCCTGGCTGCCCAGCCTGTTGTGATAAACGACCTTGGCCAGCCCCGGCACGCGCGAGGCCAGGGTCTTCTTGCGATCCTGGTCGAAGAAGAACTTGGCGTCGGCCAGACGCGGACGCACCACGCGTTCGTTGCCCTGGATCACGGCGGACGCATCGCCGGGCGAGATGTTGGAAACAATGAGAAAACGGTTGGTCAGCTTGCCGGCCGCGTCCAGCAGCGGGAAGTATTTCTGGTTCGCCTTCATGGTGAGAATCAGGCATTCCTGCGGCACTTCGAGGAAGGCTTGCTCGAACTGGCCGACCAGCACATTGGGGCGCTCGACCAGCGCGGTGACCTCGTCCAGCAGCGCGTCGTCCTCGATCGGCTTCAAACCAAGCGGCGCGGCAGCGGCCTGCAGCTGGCGAACGATCTCGGCGCGCCGTTCGGCAAAGCTCGCGATCACCGCACCGTCGTCCTTCAACTGGCTGGCGTAGCTGTCGGCACTTTGAATCACCACCGGGCTCACGCGCGCCTCGAAACGATGGCCCTGCGTGTCGCGCCCAGCCTGCAAACCCAGCACGGACACCGGCACGATGTCGACGCCGTGCAACGCGACCAGTCCGTGCACCGGGCGCACGAAGTTGACACTGCTCCAGCCGTCGGCCAGTTGGTACTGCATCACCTTCGGGATCGGCAGCTTGGCCATCGCGGCTTCGAGCGCGCGCTGCAGACCGTCGGCGAGCATCGTGCCCGGCGCGACGCTGTCGAGGAACAGCGCTTCGTTCTTGCCATCCGCCGCACGGCGCAACTGGCAGACGGCGGAAGCATCGGCGCCGAGCGCAGTCAGGCGCTTCAGCAGCGCGGACGTAGCCTTGCCGTCCGCATCCAGTCCCACGGCAACCGGCATCAGCTTGGTCGACAGCGGCTTGTCGGCCGCACGCGCCAGCACGTTTTCGACATGCACACCGAGGCGGCGCGGCGAGGCGAAGTGGGTGGCAGAAGCATTTGCATCGGCCAGCCCCTGCGCAACCAGGCTCTCGGCCAGCGCGGCGGCGAAGGCCTCGCCCAGCTTTTTCAGCGCCTTCGGCGGCAGTTCTTCGACGAAGAGCTCGACGAGCAGATTCGCTGATCCGGTGATTCCGGCGCTCATGCGGCCTCCTTCTTCACCAGGCTCGCCTGCACTTCGTCGGCCCAGGCCCTGGGCGCCATCGGGAAACCGAGCCGCGCACGACTGTCGAGATAGCTCTTGGCCACCGCCCGCGCCAGATTGCGGATGCGACCGATGTAGGCAGCGCGTTCGGTCACCGAAATCGCGCCGCGGGCGTCGAGCAGGTTGAAGGTGTGCGCGGCTTTCAGCACCTGCTCATACGCCGGCAGCGCAAGCTGCGCGGCCATCAGCTCCTGCGCGGTCTGCTCGTGCGCGGCAAACGCCGTCAACAGAAACGCGACGTCGCTATGCTCGAAGTTGTAGGTCGACTGCTCGACTTCGTTCTGGTGATAAACGTCACGGTAGGTGAGGCCCTCGGTCCAGACGAGGTCGTACACGCTCTCCACGCCTTGCAGATACATGGCGAGGCGCTCCAGGCCGTAGGTGATTTCTCCGGTGATCGGCTTGCAGTCGATGCCGCCGACCTGCTGGAAGTAGGTGAACTGGGTGACTTCCATGCCGTTCAGCCACACCTCCCAGCCCAGCCCCCAGGCGCCGAGCGTGGGGTTTTCCCAGTCATCCTCGACGAAGCGCACGTCGTTTTTCTTGAGGTCAAATCCCAGCGCTTCGAGCGAACCGAGATACAGCTCCAGAATGTCCGCCGGCGCGGGTTTCAGCACCACCTGGAACTGGTAGTAGTGCTGCAGCCGGTTCGGGTTGTCGCCATAGCGGCCGTCCTTGGGGCGGCGGCTCGGCTGCACGTAGGCGGCCTTCCACGGCTCGGGGCCGAGCGCGCGCAGAAAGGTCGCAGTGTGCGAGGTGCCGGCTCCGACTTCCATGTCGTAGGGCTGCAAGAGCGCGCAACCGCGCTCGCCCCAGTAGCGCTGCAGGGTAAGGATGATGTCCTGAAAGGTGGGCTTCACGGGAGATGAGGGCAATCGTGGAAAGCCGCATTTTAACGTGGTTAACCTGGGTTTCCAGGGAAGCGCCGAAAATCCGGGCTATAGCATGCCGCGCGGATCATATCCCCGCATACCACTCATAGCCTTGGTCTTCCCAGTAGCCGCCTTGCCGCCCGCGATGCCGTCCAGCCGGTCGACGAGCTGGATCTGCATGATGTACAAATCTTAGGGTCTAGCTTCATGGCATGACAGGTACCCGACCGCGAGATGTCGGGGTCTGATCGATGATGAAGGCAGTGGCGTGTCATTGGGCACGTAGCTGGATCGCTTCGCTTTGCCCGCAATGACTGAACATGTGTTGGCCCGTGTTTTATTAAACGTTCGCTGCTTCCAACGCCTCGATCTCCCCCGACAACTCCAGCCACTCCCCCTCTTCAATCGCCAGCGCGTCAATAACGTGCTGGAGCTGCTTGCCGGTTTCGGTTATCTCCTCGACGGAAAGTGTTCCACCCAGGCGTGCTTCGAACGCAGCCTTTTCTTTCTGAAGCGCCGCCATGCTTTTATCGAGCCTCTCCAGTTTCTGCCTGAGCGACTTGATCTTGCCCGGTGACACCGGCTTCTTCGCCGCCACCGGCGCCGGCGCCGGCTCCACTTTCACCACTTGGGTTTCCGCCACCTTGCCCGCCTGCTTGATCTCTTCGCGCAGCCGCTTGCCCTCATCCAGCAAATACCGCTGGTAATCGTCCAGGTCGCCGTCGAACGGCTCCACGCCGCCGCGCGTGACCAGCCAGAACTCGTCGCACACCGCGCGCAGCAGGGCGCGGTCGTGGCTGACCAGCATGACGGTGCCTTCGAATTCGTTGAGCGCCATCGCCAGCGCTTCGCGGGTGGCCAGATCGAGGTGGTTGGTCGGTTCGTCCAGCAGCAGCAGGTTCGGCCGCTTCCACACGATCATGCACAGCACCAGCCGCGCCTTTTCGCCGCCGCTCATGGTGCCGACGGCCTGCTTGACCATGTCGCCGTTGAAATTGAAAGTGCCGAGGAAGGTGCGCAGGTCCTGCTCGCGGCTGCTGAACTGGCCGGCGCCGCCGTTGGCGATGGTATCGCGGGCCAGGCGGATCATGTGTTCCAGCGGGGTGTCGATGGGGCGCAGGACGTCGAGTTCCTGCTGCGCGAAGTAGCCGATGTTAAGGCCACGGCCCTCGGTCACTTCGCCGGCGACCACCGGCAAGGTGCGCGCGACGGTCTTCACCAGCGTCGATTTGCCCTGGCCGTTGGCGCCGAGGATACCGATGCGCTGCCCGGCGAACACGGATTTGCTGACATGCTGCACGATCACCGTCGGCGGTGTTTCGGGTGGCGCGTCCGCGGGCGGCGGGTAGCCAAAGCTAGCGTCGGAGAGGGTCAGCATGGGATTGGGCAGGTTGAGCGGCTCCTTGAACTCGAAGGTGAAATCCGCGGTGGCCAAGAGGGGCGCCAGGCGCTCCATGCGGTCCAGGGCCTTGACCCGGCTTTGCGCCTGCTTGGCCTTGCTGGCCTTGGCCTTGAAGCGGTCGATGAATTTCTGCAGGTGGGCGATCTTGTCCTGCTGCTTGGCGAACGCCGCCTGCTGCAGCGCCATCTGCTCGGCGCGCATGTCCTCGAAGGTGCTGTAATTGCCGCCGTAGCGGGTGAGCTGGCCGTTTTCGATATGGATGGTGACGTTGGTCACGGCGTCGAGAAACTCACGGTCATGGCTGATCACCAGCATGGTGCCGGGGTATTTCTTCAGCCAGGCTTCCAGCCACACCAAGGCATCGAGGTCGAGGTGGTTAGTGGGCTCGTCAAGCAGCAGCAGGTCGGACGGACACATCAGCGCGCGGGCGAGCTGCAATCGCATGCGCCAGCCGCCGGAAAAGCTGTTGACCGGCTGGTTCAGCTCGCGCACCTGAAAGCCCAGGCCGAGAATCAGGGCTTGCGCACGCGACTGCGCGTCGTGGGCGCCGGCGTCGTGCAGCGCCATGTAGGCGTGCGCCATGCGCTCGCCGTCGTCGCTTTCCTCGGCGGCGGCAACCTCGGCCTGCGCCGCCGCCAGCAGGGTGTCGCCGGCGATGACGAAGTCGGTCGCGAGCTCGTCCGTCTCCGGCATGTCCTGCGCCACCTGCGCCATGCGCCACTGCGACGGCATGGAAAAGTCGCCCTTGTCCTCGTGCAGGGTGCCGTTCAAGAGCGCGAACAGGCTGGACTTGCCGGCGCCGTTGCGCCCGACCAGGCCGACCTTTTCGCCGGGATTGATCGACACCGACGCGTTGTCGAGCAGTACCTTGGCGCTACGCCGCAGGCTGAGATTTTTGAGGATGATCATGCAGAAGATGCGGTGCGCAGGACGCGCTCCGCCCAAATCGAAAGCAGAATTCTACCCCGTTGCCTTTTCCGCGCCTGTTTGATGTCGGTTGTTTGCCAGTTCGACACGGAGTGACGGTTTTCCGTCATCCCGCGCAACTGCGCCGGCCTGGGCCCGCCAACCACGAATCACAACGCCTTGTTTTGCCTGTTGTTTTCTTATCGTGCCGCAAGCAGGCTGCGTGGCACAGGCGTTGCAAGTAATCAGGCAAGCAAGCCCACCAAGGAAATCATCATGAAACTGCAATTCGGCCAAAACCAACTGGTTCTCGAACTCAGCGCCTCGCCCTTTGCCTGGTTTCACGGCGAAACCGAGCGCATGAGCCTCACCAGCCTGTCGCTGCTGTTCGTTCAACTCTCCCTGTTCGCCCGCCAGCCGGCTGCCTGATGCAAGTTGGTCGAACCACGAGCGTGAGCATCAGCCTCTCCCGATCGCCGTTGGGTTTTTTCAGCGGCAGCACCTGCCGGATGACGATGATCAGCCTGACGCTGCTGTTCATCGAGTTCCGGATCATGCAGCAGACTCCGCTTCACGCGCCCAAGTCGGATTGATCTAGCAGCCTGTCGGGCTTAAAGAAAATCGGCTGCAAATTCTCGCTTCGATTCTTTAAGCCCGACAGGCTGCTAGCGGGGCATTTCCAGAACGGCCTCCAAGCCGCCCGCTGCACGGTTCCTGAGCGTCACCTTGCAGCCGTTTGTTTCCGCCAGCTGGCGCACGATCGCCAGTCCCAGCCCGGTTCCCCCCGTGGCCTGCGAGCGCGAAGCCTCCAGCCGGTAAAACGGCCTGAACACCTTTTCCAGCTGATCCTCCGGGATGCCCGCACCGGTATCCCGGAGGATCACCCGCGCCTGTTTATCGGCGCATTCCAGAACCAGTTCGACCGGCGCACCGCCGCCGTAGCGCTGGGCGTTCTGGACCAGGTTGGACACGATTTGCCGTACCGCCAGCCGGCCGGCCTCGACCATGCAGGGGGCGGCGCCCGGCCACGGCAGATTGCTATCGGCCGCCACCTCTTCCAGCAGCTCCGCAAGATCGAAGCGCGCCTTCCGCTCCGGCCGCGTGGTGCGCGCCAGTTCCAGGTAGCCGGTAATCAGCTTGTTCATGTCGGCCAGATCGGCCACCGCACGGTCGATTCGCGCCGGGCTGGGGGCGTCGCGCAGCATTTCCAGATTGAGCTGCAGGCGCGTCATCGGCGTGCGCAGGTCGTGCGAAATTCCCGCCAGCAAGGTGGTTCGGTTATCCAGCAGTTCGCGCACCTCGGCCGCCATGGTGTTGAAGCGGCGGGCCAGTTCGGCAAGCTCGGCGGGGCCGGTTTCCGGCAAGGGCTCGGGCAGCTCGCCCGCACCCACCTGGCTGGCGGCCCGTGCTGCACGCGCCAGCGGCACAGTCAGGCGGCGCACCAGAAACAGGGCGGTCAGCAGGCTAAGCAAGGTGCCCAGCACGGCCACCGCGATGGCCGCCAGCGGTGGCTTGACGGCATATCGGTCTGGGAAAAAGCCGACCCGCAGATCGTGCCCGCCCACCGGAATGTCCAGCCATACCGCCGCCGTATCCGGCATCCCGCGCAAAACAACATTGCTCCCCACCCGGTTGCTCAACGCAGCTTCGATCTGGGCGCGAAAGGCGAACTGGGGCGCGTCCGCGGTCGCGCCGACGTCTATCGTGGTCAGGCGCAGGCCGTGGCGGCGCGCCAGTTCGCGCTCGAATGCTGCGCGCGTCTCGGGCGGCAGTTCCGCCCAGGTCTGCGCCGACAGCACGATCAGGCCGGCCAGATCGTCGGCCGAACGCTCCGCCACCGGCACGATCAAGGTACGGGCCACCACCCAGAACGCTGCCGCCTGAAACACGATGAAGGCCAGCGCCAGGGTCAGCGCGGTGCGGGCGAACAAGGAACGGGTAAGGTGCTTCATCCCTTGCCCTGCGGCACGAACAGGTAACCCTGACCGCGCTGGGTGCGGATGTAGGCGGGATGGGCCGGGTCGTCCTCGATTTTCTTGCGCAGCCGGTTCACCCGCACGTCGATGCTGCGGTCGAAGGGGTCGCGCTCGAAGCCGCGCAGCTGGTCCATCAGCCAGTCGCGCGACAGCGCGCGGTTGGCGTGGGTGACGAAAATCTCCAGCAGTTCGTATTCGCCGCCGGTCAGCGTGATTTCGGCGCCATCGCGGCTGAGCGTGCGGGCGTCGAGATTGACGCTGAACGGACCGAAATGCACCAGCCGTGGGGTTTCGACCGCCGCCGGTGCCGTCGCGCCGCCCTGCCGCCGCATCACCGCACGGATACGCGCCACCAGTTCGCGCGGGTTGAAGGGCTTGGGCAGGTAATCGTCGGCGCCAACTTCGAGGCCGATGATGCGGTCGATGTCCTCGCCCTTGGCCGACAGCATGATGATGGGCGGGAATCCAGGCTGCGCACGCAGGCGGCGGGCGACCGACAGACCATCCTCGCCCGGCATCATCCAGTCGAGCACCAGGAGGTCGGGCAGGCGGGCGGCGAGCAGTCGATCGAGCGAGACCGCATCTTCGGCGGTCTCGACCGCGTAGCCCTGGCTGCTCAGGTATTCGGCGACCAGCTCGCGGATGCCGGGGTCGTCGTCGGTGACATAGATGGTGTCTTTTTCCATGCGGCAACTATAGCAGCGGGTTGATACCCGTTTTACCTACCCGGTTACACACTGTTACAAAATCGCCCCTGCGTGAAACAGTGCGCTTACTTTCCTCAACCAAACTGCGAAGCGTGGAAGCAAGGCAAGGCAACCACGGAAATGGAGACGACGATGAATGCACAGCAAATTGGAATTTTCGGACTGGCAGCACTGGGACTGGCTGTGGCCGCCCCGGTTCTCGCCGCACCCGACTTCATGGATGGCGCGTTCATCGTGGCCAAGCGCGACCGCACCGACGAAGTTCGCCAGGACCCGCGCGATGCCCGCAAGGACGACCGCCGTGCCTCCAAGCGCGAAGCCGAGCGCGAGGAACCGCAGGGTTACGGCTACGGTTACGAGCGTCGCCAGCAGCAACGATACGAAGACGAGGGCCGCCTCCACGGCCGTCGCTGAACCCGATTGATTTGAAGTAGCAAGGAGAGTAACGATGAAAGCACGCATCCTGAACACCGCCCTGATTGCCTCACTGCTTGCCGCCAGCGGCGCCGCGCACGCCGGTCGTGGCGAAGGTGAAGGTTTCACCACCCGCGCCAGGGTACTGGCCAGCACGCCGGTCTACGACACGGTCAACGAGCCGCGCCGCGAATGCTGGACCGAAACCGTCGGCCATGAAACCCGCAGCTATCGCGACGGCAGCAACACGGGCGGCGCGATCCTTGGCGCCATCGCCGGCGGCCTGATCGGCTCGACGGTCGGCAAGGGCGACGGCAAGGTTGCCGCCGCCGCCGTAGGCGCCGCCACCGGTGCGGTGGTGGGCGACCGCTGGAACGACGGCAGCACCCGCTACGAATCGCGCCCGCATCAGGTGGAACGCTGCCGCACCCAGGACAACTTCCGCCAGGTCATCACCGGCTACGACGTGCGCTACCGCTTCCAGGACCGCGAATACAGCACCCACCTGCCTTACGACCCGGGCAAGTGGCTGACCCTGAATGTGAGTTTCACGGTGGCGCACGATCCGCGCGGTGAGCGCTGGAACAGCAGCCACAACAAGTGGAACGATTGACGCTCACCCGAGCCGAGCCGTTTCAAACAGACCTAACCGGTCATGGCGAAGCGCCGCCCCAAACCATGAAACAGCGCTTCGCCATGACCGTTTCCCTCACCCCGACCCTCTCCCAGTGGGAGAGGGGGACGAGGAAACGCTTCGCGTTGTTTCACGCTAAAGGAGCGCCATGTTACGCACTCTGCTGATTGCAACTGCCATGCTGACCGCCTCCGGCGCCAGTTTCGCCGGCCATGACGACGACTATGGGTACGGCCGCGTGGTCACGGTCGAACCGTACTTCGCCATTTCGTTCGGCAGCCGCCACCACGACGGCTTCCGCGTGCTCTACGAAACCGGTGGCGTCCGTTACTGGACATATACGCCGAGCCATCCCGGCCATGTCATCGTACTGCCGCCTCACCACCACCGGGTGAAGCACGGGTATCACACCCGCGATTACGGGCGAGGCTGGGATGGGTATCACGACAGGCACGATCGCCGCGACGACTGGCGTGACGATCGCCGCGAACACCGCCGCGACCATCGCGAATACCGTCGTCACGACCGCGATTAGGTTCGGTTAGGCCCAGTGCTTCCCCGGGCCCGTCGGTTCTAACGGCCGATTATTCGTGATGCACGACGAACGCGAGTTCGGTGGTGAAGTTGCCAACGCCGCGATGGTTGGTCAGCGTCCAGCCTGAGCCCTTGAGATAGCGGGTCAGCTCGCGCGTCATGTCCGGGTTGCCGCAGACCATCACGCGATCCTGCTCGGGGTCAGGTAACGGCAGGCCGAGACGCTGCGACAGTTCGCCGGAGCGGAACAGGTCGCTGCCGCGTTCGGGCGTGGGGAAGGCTTCGCGCGTCACCGTCGGCACGTAATGCAGTTGCGGCTGATTCAGCGCCTCGATCTCGTCGCGGTAGGCCAGCTCGGCCACCGTGCGTACCGAGTGCACCAGCACCACGTTCTCAAAACGCGCATAGAGTTCGGGATCACGGATCAGGCTCATGAAAGGCGCCAGCCCGGTTCCAGTGGCGAGCAAATACAGCGTGCGCCCCGGCAGCACGTGATTGAGCGTGAGCGTACCGGTGGTCTTGCTGTTGACCCACACGCGGTCGCCGGGACGGACATGGACCAGCCGACTGGTCAGCGGGCCGTCCGGGACGTGGATGCTGAGAAATTCCAGATGGTCGCGGTCGGCAGTTGAAACGATGGAATAGGCGCGCGCCACCAGCTTGCCTTCGCGCTTCAACCCGATGGTGACGAACTCGCCGTTTTCAAACGAGAAATCCTGCGGCCGGCTGAGGGTGAAGCTGAAGGTTTTGTCCGACCAGGACCGTACCGACTGTACGGTTTGTTCACTGTAAGGCATGGTTCACTCCGTTGAACGCGTCTCAGCAATTCGACGACGACAGCAGGACACAGTTCCGCCGCACGGGACACGCCCGCACAGTTCAGCCCTTGATGCAGACCAGCGGTTTGAGCTTGGCCACCTTGCGCGCCAGCCCGGCACGGTCGGCCGCCTCCACCACCGCGCTGACATCCTTGTAGGCGCCCGGCGCTTCCTCCGCCACGCCGCGCAGCGAGGGGCTGCGGATCACGATGCCCTGGCTTGCGAGTTCGTCCACCAGCGCCCGGCCATGCCACTGGCGGGTGGCCTGGTGACGGCTCATGGCGCGCCCAGCGCCGTGGCAGGCGGAACTGAAGGCGCGCGACATGCCGGCCTCGGTGCCGACCAGGATGTAGGACGCCGTGCCCATGCTACCGCCGATCAGCACCGGCTGGCCGATGTCGCGCAGGTCATTGGGCAGCGCCGGATGGCCGGGGCCGAAGGCGCGCGTCGCCCCCTTGCGGTGCACATACAGGCTGCGCGACTTGCCGTCCACCGTGTGCCACTCCTGCTTGCAGGTGTTGTGCGACACGTCGTAGATCAGGTTCAGATGCGCACCGGGCAGCAGGTCGGCAAATACCTCGCGGGTGAGGTGGGTGATGACCTGGCGGTTGGCCAGTGCACAGTTGACCGCCGCGCGCATGGCGCCGAGATAGGACTGGCCGAGCGGGGAGTTGATCGGGGCGCAGGCAAGCTCGCGGTCAGGCAGTTCGATGCCATAACCGGGCGCAGCGATCACCATCTGCTTGAGGAATTCGGTGCCGATCTGGTGCCCCAGCCCGCGCGAGCCGCAGTGGATGCTGACCACCACCTCACCCTGCCGCAGACGGAAGCGGTCGGCTGCCTTGCTGTCGTAGATTTCGACGATTTCCTGCAACTCCAGGTAATGGTTTCCGGAACCGAGGGTGCCGACTTCGTCGCGCTGGCGGCGCTTGGCATGCTCGGATACCTGGTCCGGCTCGGCGCCGGCGATGCAGCCGTGCTCCTCGATGCGATCGAGATCGGCCGCGCTGCCGTAGCCCCGCTCGACCGCCCAGCGCGCGCCGCCGCGCAGCATCGCATCCATTTCGCCCGCGCCCAGCCGCAGCTGGCCGGTACTGCCCACCCCGGCCGGAATGCGGGCGAACAGGCGGTCGGCGAGCCGCTGCTTGAGCGGCGCAATCGCATCCGCCGTCAGTCCGGTGTGCAGGGTGCGCACGCCGCAGGAAATGTCGAAACCCACCCCGCCGGCGGACACCACCCCGCCCGCCTCGGCATCGAACGCCGCCACGCCGCCGATCGGAAAGCCGTAGCCCCAGTGCGCGTCTGGCATGGCGTAGGCCGCCTCGACGATGCCCGGCAGCGTGGCCACGTTGGTGAGCTGCTCGAAGACTTTTTCATCCATTTCGCGCATCAATGCCTGATCGGCATAGACCACCGCCGGCACGCGCATTTTCCCGAACGGCGCGACGCGCCATTCGACATCCGAAACCTGCTCGAATTGGCCAAGGTTCATTTCACACGTCCACCACGCACTGGGCCAACCACTGCCCGGATTCGTTTCTCCCCACTTTGAGTCCAGTATAGGTGGCGCCCTTGATTTCGACTGCCGGCTGGTGCTTCAGCGAATCGACCGCCTCGCCCCAGGCGGTGGCGTGCAGGCGCGGCCCGTCCAGATGGACCTCGAAACGGCTGAACAGCATGTGGCGCGCCGCCATTTCGAGAATCAGCGCGTTCAGCCAGTCGGCCAGCAGCAGTTCGGCGTCCGGTGCCTCGCAGCGGATGTCCACTGCCTCACGGGCCATCACCGATGCTGGATCGGCCACCACGGCGGTCATCGCCAGGGCCGCCTGCTCGAAGGCGGCGGCCAGGGTAGGGCCGATGCCGCGCACGCCCATGTCGGCCTGATGCGGGAAATGTTCCCAGGAACGTTCGGCGCGATCGTGCCACGCCGCCACCGATTGTGCCCGTGCCTGGAAGATTGCTTCCCGGATCCGCGCGGGGTCGGCATTGCGCGCCACCTCGGCCGCATCGATGGCCTGCGCCGCCTGCAGCGCCTGCCGCAGATAGTCCGGCGCCGGATAGGGCTTGTCTTCGTAGCCGGGCCGGCCGCGGAAATCGCATTCGCAGGCCTGCAGAAATTCCTCGAAGCGATCCGGGCGGCGAAAGGCGTCGACCCGTTCCAGCAGTTCGACGAGGGTGCCGGGGCGCAATTCCAGCGCGCGGTGAACGTGGCCGTGGTCGCGCGCCACTGCGACGGCGAGGTCGCGGCAGTCGGCGGGCACGCGGATGCGTTCGCTCAAGGCGCGCACCCCTTCGACGCTTTTGGCTTCGTGGCCAGGATGTTTGGGCCAGAGCTCGGGGGGGGTGACGCCCTTGCCGAGGTCGTGCGTCAACGCCGCAAAGCGCACCGGCAGGCCCAGGCCCTGCCGTGCCGCCCAGTCGATGACGAGCATGACGTGGACGCCGGTATCGACTTCGGGATGGTGCTCGGGCGGCTGCGGCACGCCGAACAGGCGGTCGATTTCCGGAAACAGCCGCGCCAGCGCACCGCAGTCGCGCAGCACCCGGAACATGCGCGAAGGCTGCGCTTCCATCAAGCCGCGCGCGACTTCCTGCCACACGCGTTCGGGCACCAGCGCGTCGACTTCGCCGCTGTCCACAATCTGCCGCATCAGGGCGCTGGTTTCCGCTGCCACGGCAAAGTCGGGGAAGCGGGCTGCGAAACGCGCCACCCTGAGAATCCGCACCGGGTCTTCGGCGAAGGCCGCACTGACGTGGCGGAAGGTTTTCGCGGCCAGGTCGCGCTGGCCGCCGTAGGGGTCGACCAGCGCGCCAGCCTCATCCTCGGCCATCGCGTTGATGGTGAGGTCGCGCCGGCGCAGGTCCTCTTCCAGCGTGACGTCCGGCGCAGCGTAAACGGTGAAGCCCTTGTAGCCGTGCCCGGACTTGCGCTCGGTGCGCGCGAGCGCGTATTCCGCGTGGGTTTGCGGGTGCAGGAAAACCGGGAAATCCTTGCCGACCGGCTGGTAACCCAGCGCGACCATCTCGTCGGGCGTGGCACCGACGACGACGTAGTCGCGGTCAACCACCGGCCGGCCCAGCAGCCGGTCACGCACTGCGCCGCCAACGGTGTAGATCTTCATGGCGGCGCAAGGGTCCTCAACGGCGGGCGCTCTCGCGGTAGTCCTCGTACCGCGCGCGCGGCGTGTCGGCACGCAGGTATTCGGGGGCGATCGCTTCGAGCGCCGCCGGCTGGAAATTGAATACCGAAGGCCAGCCGCCGCTGCAGACGTTGTCCGTGCTCATGGCGTAGAAGTTGTCGCGCGTCATCAGTTTTTTGCCGGGCTTGAACTCCAGCGCCCAGGCTTGGAAATACGACAGCCACTTGCCCAGCGGGACGATGCTGCGCCGCTTGCCGATGACCTCCCCCACATAGCGCACCAGTTCCTGCAGGGTGTAGACCCGGGGGCCGCACAGATCGTAGGTCTGGCCGTAGGTCGCGGTGTTGTCGAGGCTGTCGGCATAGGCGCGCGCGACGTCCTCCACGTGCACCGGGGCAAAGCGGCTCTCGGCGGCCGCAAGCGGCAGCACGGGGAAGGTTTTGAGCAGGCGGGCGAACATCGAGAGGAAGGAATCGCCACGGCCGAAGATCACCGACGGGCGGAAGATCGTGACATTGAGGCCGTAGCCGTGAATGAACTTGGGGCCGTTGAGATACCAGTTTTCGTGCTCGACATGGTGCATGCCGGCCTCGCGCATCAGCGCTTCGCCGATGCCCTTGGAGCGCTGATAGGCCGAGCGCGAGTTGGGATTGGCGCCGAGCGCGCTCATGTGCAGCAGGCGGCGCACGCCCGCTTCGCCGCAGGCGTGAATGATCTTGCGCGGCAGTTCGACGTGGACTTTCTGGAAGTCGCCGCGGCGGGCGCTCGGCAGGTCGACGCGGCCCACCTTGCCTTCGTGCAGGATGCCGACCAAGTTGACGACGGCGTCCATGCCGCGAAAGTGGTGGATAAGTTCCTGTTGGTCGTGCACGTCGGCCTCGATCACTTCCACCGTGGGCAGCAGGATCAGGGCCTTGGCCGTTTCGCGGCGGCGGCTCAGCACGCGCACGTTAAGACCGCGCGCGGCGAGCAGGCTGACGAGATGGGTGCCGACAAAGCCGGACCCGCCGAGAATGCAGATGTGTTCAGTCTTCATGTTGAGTTCGTTTGGTATATAAGGCGTTTCTGATTCTAGCCCGAATGTTCCATCAATTGACGCATTCGGGCTAGTCGTCGCTAAGCCCGGCTTCCTGCGAAGCGTCCGAATCCGCTGTGGGGTCTGCCGGGGTTTTGCGCGGCGGCACCGTGCCCAGCCGGTCTTTCAGCAGCACCGAAGGCTGACCGAATCGCGCGGCATAATACATGGCGTTGCTCATCACCTTCTTGACATAGTCGCGGGTTTCGGCAAACGGAATCGATTCGATGTAGATCGCGGCTTCCATCGGCTGGCTGTCGCGCCAGCGCTGCGCGCGGCCCGGTCCGGCATTGTAGGCGGCGGTGGCCAGCACCGGCGAACCGTCCAGGCTGGTTTGCACGTGCTTCAGGTAATACGCACCGAACTGGATGTTTCTTGCCGGGTCCTGCATCTCCTTCGGATGGAAACGCTTGATGCCGAGCTGCTGCGCGATCCAGTGTGCAGTAGCCGGCATGATCTGCATCAGGCCCGACGCGCCGACACTGGATCGCGCGACGTTGATGAAACGGCTTTCCTGCCGCATCAGGCCGAATATCCAGGCTTCATCGAGTGCGTTCTCGCGCGCGGCCTGCTGCGCCAGCTCACGGTAAGGCGCCAGAAATCGCAGCTCAAAATCATGCAGTTCGCGGGTGCGCTCTGCGGTGTTGATGGCGCGATCATACCATTCCATGCGCCGCGCCAGTTCAGCGGCCGCCAGCAGCTGCGGGTCGGAAAACGTCTGCACCACCCAGTTCCACTCCTGACTGGCGTCGCTGCGCAAGCCGAGTTCGTACAAGGCCTGCGCGCGCATGATGCCGGGGTGGCGCGCAATCGCAGCGACGCCATCGCTGCCCGTCTTGATGTTGATGACTGGAACCTGCATCACCGGGCCCAGCTCTTCCTGCGCCAGTTGGCCATAGTAATGATGCTCGCGCGACAGCGCCAGAAACAGCGGGTTGGCTGCTACACGCTGGCCGCTGGCCTGCAGGGCGCGCGCGCGCCAGTAACGCCAGACGGGCTGCGCGCGGGTCGCTTCGCCCATGCCGTCGATCGCGCGCTGCACGGCTTGCCAGTCGCCTGCGCGCAGCGCTGCGCGCGCCCACCATTCGCGCTGAAAATCGCTGGTTGCCGCTGCCGCCGCCCGCTGGAACCAGGCCAATGCACGGGTTTCATGCCGCCGCGCCGCCCAGGTGGCGAGGTATGCCCAGGCCGTGCCCAGTTCCTCCGGGCTGAATTGGGGTGCCCGCTTCTGCAGCGCCTGCTCGGCCTGGTCGGAACTGCGTTTGGCCAGCTGGTCGAGCGCAAAAAGCGCGATTTCGCGCTCACCGCGCTGGCTGAAATCAAGCATGTTGCCGACATTCAACAGGCGGGCCGGATCGCGGGCAGCCTGATCGAACAGCACCGCAGCAGGCCGCTGCGATTCGGGTAAGGCGTTAGCCACGACCCGGGCGACGCTGGGGTTGCCCGCTTCCAGCGCCAGCCGCAGGCGGCGCCAGACGTCTTCCTCGCGGATCAGCCCTGCCTCCATCAACTGCGTAAACAAGGGCGAGCAGGCCAACGGCATATCGCGCCCGGTGAACCACAAGGCCACTGCCTCGCGCTGATGGCTGCGATTGCCCAGCGCCCATTCAGCGCGGTAGGCATAGCACTGATGCGCGGCATCGGGCCTGACCAGGCGCGGGTACTCGGCCAGATAGGCCGGCCAGGCTTCGCGTACGCCGAGCGATTTCAGCCAGTCGGCGCGCAGCGTCTCGGCCATGCGGCTGCCGGGATGGCGCGCCAGAAAATCGGCAATGCGGGCATCCTCGGTGCGGCTCGTCAGCATCAGACGCCAGAATTCGACGTAGGGAGACAGCACATGATCGGCCGGAACATCCCGCGCGGCTTTCTCCAACACGGCCAGCTTGCGCGCGGCAAACGCCTGCTGCGCCTGCAGCACGGCAGCGTCACCCGGGGCCGCCAGGACAGGGGTCGCGGACAGCGCACCCAGCAGTAAAAAAGCGATGATTCGAAGCATGATGCGAGGGTAACATGCAGCCAGCACGGGCCGCCTGAGCGAAATTCACCATGGCAACAGCAAGGTTCAGCACGGCGCACCAGGCGCCGGGGGCGCGCTATAGTGGAAACTCCTTATCCCTTATTTCAAGGAGTCCGCCATGCCAAGCAACGTCGGCACGATCGACAGCATTATCCGCATTGTTGCAGGCCTCGCCCTCATCGCCTGGGCGCTCATGGGTGGCCCGGTGTGGGCCTGGATCGGCGTGCTACCGCTCGTCACCGGCCTGCTGAGGTACTGCCCGACCTACAGCCTGCTGGGCCTCAATACCTGCGGCACCAAAAAATAAGTCAAGCCAGAAACAGCTTGTAAGCCGGATTGCGGGATTCGTCCCAATAACGGTAGCCCAGCCCGTCCAGAAACGTCTGGAAGCCGGGCTTTTCCTTTTCCGGCACCTGGATGCCGACCAGGATGCGGCCGTAGTCCGCGCCGTGGTTGCGGTAGTGGAATAGGCTGATATTCCAGCCGCGGCTCATGC
Source organism: uncultured Gammaproteobacteria bacterium (assembly GCA_947085345.1). Classification (GTDB taxonomy): domain Bacteria; phylum Pseudomonadota; class Gammaproteobacteria; order Burkholderiales; family Thiobacillaceae; genus Thiobacillus. The sequence goes on from CAMTWC010000003.1 coordinate 36,690, forward strand.
TTTCCAGAAACTGCATCAGCGCACCGGGGCGTTCTGGAAATTCGAAGCGATACAGCACTTCATTGACTGCCTCCGGCGCGCGCCCGCCGACCAGGTGGCGGATATGCAGCTTGGCCATTTCGTTGTCGGTGAGGTCGAGTGCTTCAAGGCCATGGCGCTGTAACAGTTCGACCACGCGCGCGCTCTCGCCCGCCCCGGGAACCGACAGGCCGACGAACACACGGGCCACCCTGGGATCGGAATAGCGGTAGTTGAATTCGGTGATGTTGCGCGCGCCCAAGAGGCCGCAGAAGGTCTTGAAGCTGCCCGGCGTCTCGGGAATGGTCACCGCCAGCACCGCTTCTCGCTTCTCGCCGAGTTCGGCGCGTTCGGCGATATGGCGCAGGCGGTCGAAGTTCATGTTGGCGCCACTCGCCACCGCGACCAGCGTCTTGCCCTTGAGCCTGTCGCCCGCGATCGCGGCTTTCATCCCGGCGATCGACAGCGCGCCGGCCGGTTCCAGGATCGAGCGGGTGTCCTCGAACACGTCCTTGATCGCCGCGCAGATGGCGTCGTTGTTGACGCGGATGATTTCGTCGACATACAGCTGCGCCAGCCGGAAGGTTTCCTTGCCGACTTTTTTTACCGCCACGCCGTCGGCAAAAATGCCCACGCGCGGCAGCGTGACACGCTTGCCCTTGCATAGCGATCGCGCCATGGCGTCAGCGTCCTCGGGTTCGACGCCGACGATGCGGATTTCCGGCCGCAGCCGCTTGATGTAGGCCGCCATGCCGGCAATCAGTCCGCCTCCGCCGACCGGAATGTAGACCGAGTGGATCGGGCCGGGATGCTGGCGCAGCAGTTCCATCGCCACCGTGCCCTGGCCGGCAATGACGTCGGGGTCGTCGTAGGGGTGAACAAAGGTCGCCTTGGCTTCCTTGGCCAGCGTGGTGGCGTGGGCGCAGGCCTCGTCGTAATTGTCGCCGTGCAGAATGACCTGCGCGCCGCGCGCCGCTACCGCGTCGACCTTGATTCTGGGTGTGGTCGCCGGCATCACGATGATGGCCGTCACGCCGAGTTTTTGCGCCGCCAGCGCCACCCCCTGCGCGTGGTTGCCAGCCGAGGCCGCCACCACGCCGCGCCCCAGTTGGGCCGCCGTCAGCTTGGCCATCTTGTTGTAGGCGCCGCGGCACTTGAAGGAAAACACCGGCTGCAGGTCTTCGCGCTTGAGCAGAATCTGGTTGTTGAGGCGGCGCGACAGATTGTGGGCGACGTCGAGCGGCGACTCCACCGCCACGTCGTAGACGCGCGAGGTGAGGATGCGTTCGAGGTAATCGTCAGGTTGGCTCATGGCGGCAGCGGGTGGGTGGTTTGTAAAAAGGGGGCGATGCCGCTATCTTAGCGGGCTGCATCCAAATCGACGAAAACATCATGACTCAAGACGAAATGAAGCAAGCCGTGGCACGTGCCGCGGTGGATTATGCCCGTGGCGGCATCATCGGGGTAGGCACCGGGTCGACCGCCAATTACTTCATCGACGCGCTGGCCGAGGTCAAGGGCCGCATCGACGGCGCTGTGGCCAGTTCGGAAGCCACCGCTGCCCGCCTGAAAAGCCATGGCATCCAGGTGCTGGATCTCAACAGCGTGGGCGAGCTCGAAATCTACGTCGACGGCGCCGACGAAATCACCGAGCACTTTGCCATGATCAAGGGTGGCGGCGGCGCGCTGACGCGCGAGAAAATCGTCGCCGCGTGCAGCAAGCAGTTCATCTGCATTGCCGACGAAAGCAAGCTGGTCGGCGTGCTGGGCAAGTTCCCGCTGCCGGTCGAAGTGATTCCGATGGCGCGTTCCTATGTGGCGCGCGAACTGGTGAAGCTGGGTGGGCAGCCCCGATTGAGAGAAGGCTTCACCACCGACAACGGCAACCTCATTCTCGACGTGCACGGCCTGTCCATCGTCGACCCGGTGTCGCTGGAAACCGCGATCAATCACATCGTCGGCGTGGTCACCAATGGCCTATTCGCGCGGCGTGGCGCGGACGTGCTGCTGCTCGGCACGGAATCCGGCGTCAAGACCTACAAGAAGTAACTACTGCGGGCGCCCGTCTTCATCGGGCGCCTCCAATTCATCGGGGGCAGGCTCGACGGGCACGCGATATTTTTCGGTGGCCCACTGCCCAAGGTCGATCAGCTTGCAGCGCTCGCTGCAAAACGGCCTCCAGCGATTCTCCGTGGTCCAGGCCACGGCCACACCGCATATCGGACAGCTCACGAGAGGTGGCCTGGAGACGGGTTTCACAGGGTACAAAAGGTCAGTTCGAAATCGAGCGGCTGGTCGGTACAGCCGCGTATCGCCGAAGGGCCCGCCTGCACGAAGCGGATGTTGAGCATGTATTTATTGGCTGAAATTTCCGGCACGCACGGCAGCTCATCGGCCAGGCTCACCCGGATCAGTTGAGGATTGCGCGATTCGAGCATGCGCTGGTAGTTGCCATTGTTCGCGTGCTGCAACTCGGGGCGACCGCTGTCGCGCAACAAACCCAGCACGATATCGACCGCAGCGCGAATGGACGCAAAGGGCGCCAGCCAGCGTTGCAACTGGCCCTCGCGCGCGTCGGCCGCTTCGTGCAGCCAGTAATGGTAGGACGGCAGATCGAACTCGCACATGCCGCCCGGAATCGCCGCGCGCTGCTTGATGGCCATCAGCCAATCGTCTTCGCGCAGGTGTTGCCCCACCTTGCCTGGCAGTTGGTAAATGCCCTGATGGGCAGTCTCGATCGCCGTCAGCACCTGTTCGAGCGTTGTGCTCTGGACATGCGGGTTGCCGCGCAATGCGATCAGGACGGCTTTTTGCCGGTCGAGTTCCTGCAGCAGGTCGGACTTGAGATCGGCGCGCGCGGCCACTTCAGCCAATTCGAACAGCGTCAGCAAGGCCGCATGATGCGCGTGCGGGTCAGGCGATGCGGCATGAGCATCGAAGCGGTCGAACAGGTCTTCCAGCCGCAGCAGGGTGCGGATGCGTTCGCTCAGAGGATATTCGTAGTGGATCACGCCGCAACGCGTTTATCAGAATGGGCCGATTGTCACCTATTCATGCGGAAAATCAAGGTGACGGCGCAGCGGCGAGCGCCAGATAGCGCTGATGCAGCCGCGCCACTTTGGCGCGCAAGGCCGCAGGCGTTGCCGTGTTGACGATCACATCGTCCGCCACCGCCAGGCGTTCGGCACGCCCGGCCTGCACCGCGAGAATGGCTTTCACTTCATCCTGCGCGAGTCCGCTGCGCGCCACCACCCGTGCAATCTGAAGCTCTTCCGGGCAATCGACCACCAGCACGCGGTTCAGCACATCCCGGTAGCCACCGGTTTCCACCAGCAGGGGGATCACGATGAGCGCATAGGGCGCCGCCAGCGTGGCGAGTGCCTTTTCCACCCGCTGACGGATGCGGGGATGCAGGATGGCTTCGAGCTGGCGCCGGGCCGCGGCGTCAGCGAATACCCGGCGGCGCAGCGCGGCACGGTCCAGCGTGCCGTCCGGCTGCATCACCGTTTCACCGAAAGCAGCCCGGATCGTATCCAGCGCCTCGCTGCCGGGTACGGTCAGCTGGCGTGCAATGACATCCGTGTCGATCACCAGCACGCCATGATCTGCGAAGCATTCGGCAACGGTCGACTTGCCGGAACCGATGCCGCCGGTGAGGCCAACCACGAACATCAGAATTGCGCGAGGTAGGCTTGGGTCAGGTCGGCGCCGAAGAACAGCGCCACCAGTCCGCCGCCGGCCAGGTAGGGGCCGAACGGAATCGGCACGCGCCTGTCATGCTTCACCAGCACGATCATCGAAATGCCGATCGCCGCGCCGACCACGGAAGACAGCAGCAGGGTGACAGGCAACATCTGCCAGCCGAGCCAGGCACCGATCGCCGCCAGCAGCTTGAAGTCGCCGAAACCCATGCCCTCCTTGCCGGTGGCGAGCCTGAACAGCCAGTACACCGACCACAGCACGCCGTAGCCGGCCATGGCGCCGACAACCGCGTCCGGCAGGCTGGCGAAATGTCCGCCCAGGTTGAACAGCAGCCCCAGCCACACGAGCGGCAGGGTGAGACTGTCGGGCAGCAAAGTGGTATCGAGGTCGATGAAGGCCAATGCGACCAGCGTCCACACCAGCAGCAGCGCACCCAGGGTCTGGATGCTCACCCCCCACTTCCAGGCCGCCGCCGCCGAGAGCAGCGCAGTGAGCAGTTCCACCAGCGGATAGCGTGCGCTGATCCGCGTGTTGCAGGCCGAGCAGCGCCCGCGCAGCCACAGCCACGCCAGCAGCGGAATATTTTCCAGTGCGGTGATCTGATGCCCGCACTGCGGGCAGGCCGAACGCGGCAGCCATAGATTGTAGCGCGGGGGTTCGGGCACAGCCTCGCCGCGCAGTTCTGCGCACTGGGCATGCCATTCCGCTTCCATCATCTTGGGCAGGCGATGGATGACGACGTTGAGGAAACTGCCGACCAGCAGGCTGAATAAAAAAACCAGCCCGGTGAAGAGGGCTGGTTCGGTATGCAGGATTCCCATCATCCGACGACTTGGCCCATCTTGAAGATCGGCAGGTACATGGCGATGACCATGCCGCCGATCAGCGTGCCCAGCACCACCATGATGATCGGCTCCATCAGGCTGGACAGCGCCTCGACGGCGTCATCCACTTCGGCTTCGTAGAAGTCGGCCACCTTGCCCAGCATGGAATCGAGCGAGCCGGATTCCTCACCGATGGCAGCCATTTGCAGCACCATGTTGGGGAAACGCCCGGAGTTCTGCATGGCCTGCGTGAGCGCCGTGCCGGTCGACACTTCGCCGCGGATTTTATGGGTGGCCTCGACGAATACCTGGTTGCCCGATGCCCCGCCCACCGATTCCAGCGCTTCGACCAGCGGCACGCCGGCTGCAAACATGGTGGACAGGGTGCGCGTCCAGCGCGCGATGGTGGCTTTTTCAATCACCGGCCCGAAAATCGGCAGTTTGAGCATGACGCGATCCATGAACATCTGCACCTTGCGCGAACGCTTCCAGGCCTGCAGCAAGGCATAGATGCCGCCGCCAACAGCACCGAAAATCGCCCACCACCATTCTACGAAGAAGTCCGAGATCGCCATCACCACCAGCGTCGGCGCCGGCAGGTCGGCGCCAAAGCTGCTGAACAAGTCCTTGAACGCCGGAATCACGAAAATCATGATGATGGCGGTGATGATGAACGCCACCACAATGATCGAAACGGGGTAGAACAGCGCCGACTTGATCTTGCTCTTGATGGCGAGGATCTTTTCCTTGTAGATCGCCAGGCGCTCGAGCACCCCATCCAGAATGCCGGCCGCTTCGCCCGCGCCCACCAGGTTGCAGAACAGCGCATCGAAATACAGCGGGTGGCGTCCGAATGCCTGGGTGAGGCTGCTACCCTTTTCGATATCGGCCTTGATTTCCAGCAGCAAGCGCTGCATCGACGGGTTGGAATGCCCGCGCGCCACGATTTCGAACGATTGCAGCAGCGGCACCCCGGCCTTCATCATGGTCGCCAGTTGCCGCGTAAACAGGGTGACATCCTTGTCGGTGATGCGCTTGGCCCCACCGAAAAGCGTGCTCTGTTTTTTGAGCTTGGTGACGGTAATTCCCTGTTTGCGCAGCACGGAATTGACTACCGCCTCGCCGCCGGCCTGCATTTGGCCTTTAATCTTCTTGCCACGCCTGTCCATCCCTTCCCACAGGAAGATGGGATCCTTGACTGCTTTTGCCGCTGTAGCCATCTAAACGATCCTTACATGTTAGTAACGGCCTCAACTTCCTCGAGAGAAGTCAGACCTGATTTGACCTTCAACAACCCTGCCTGCCGCAGGTCGAGCACCCCTTCGCGCCGTGCCTGATCGGCAATATCGGATTCGTTTCCGCCCTTGAGGATGATGCGGGTCATTTCGTCGGTGATCGGCATCACCTGATAGATGCCGATCCGCCCCTTGTAGCCGGTGCCGCCGCAGATGTCGCAGCCCACCGCTTTGTTGGGTTTCCAGGTGCCGTCCAGCTGATCTTCGGTAAAACCTGCAGCCAGCAGGGCTTCCTGCGGGATATCGACGGGCTGCTTGCAACTGCAGAGCTTGCGCGCCAGGCGCTGGGCGGTAATCAGAATCACCGAAGACGCGACGTTGAACGGCGCCACCCCCATGTTCAACAGACGCGTCAGCGTACCGGGCGCATCGTTGGTGTGCAGGGTGGACATCACCATGTGGCCGGTTTGCGCGGCCTTGATGGCGATGTCGGCGGTTTCCAGGTCGCGGATCTCGCCGACCATGATGACGTCCGGGTCCTGCCGCAGGAAGGATTTCAGCGCCGCCGAAAAGGTCAGCCCGGCCTTGTCGTTGACGTTGACCTGATTGATGCCGGGCAACTGGATTTCCGCCGGATCTTCCGCCGTCGAGATGTTGACGTCAGGCTTGTTGAGGATGTTGAGGCAGGTGTAGAGCGACACCGTCTTGCCGGAACCGGTCGGTCCGGTCACCAGCACCATGCCGTAGGGGCGCTGCACCGCGTTCATCAGTAGTTCCTTCTGCCACGGCTCGTAACCCAGCGCCTCGATCCCAAGCTGCGCGCTGGTGGGATCGAGAATGCGCATGACGATCTTTTCGCCATACAGCGTGGGCAGGGTGCTGACCCGAAAATCGATGGCGCGGTTCTTCGACAGCACCATTTTCATGCGGCCATCCTGCGGCACACGCTTTTCCGAGATATCCAGCCGCGACAGCACCTTGATGCGCGATGCCACCTTGTCCTTGATCGCCATCGGCGGCTGCGCCACCTCGGCCAGGATGCCGTCGCGACGATAGCGGATGCGGTAAAACTTTTCGTAAGGCTCGAAATGGATGTCGGACGCGCCCTGATTGATGGCGTCGAGCATGATCTTCTGCAGGTAACGCACCACCGGCGCATCGTCGATCTCGATGCCGCCGGTATCCTGCTGCGCGGCGGCGGCGCTTTCTTCGTCCGCAAAATCCAGATTGAGGTCTTCGGCATTCAGCACGGCCATCGTGTTGTCGTCTGCCTCGCCCGCTTTCTGGATCAGCTTGCCAAGCTTGTCGTCCTCCACCACCACCGGCTCGACCGCCTGGCCGGTCTGGAACTTCACCTCGTCCAGTGCCTGCAGATGGGTGGGGTCGGAGGTCGCCACATACAGCTTGTTGCCGCGCTGGTACAGTGCAATCACGCGCCGCTTTTGCACCAGCTTGGGATCGAGCAGCCCCTGCGGCAGGCTCTCGGAATCCATGGCATTCAGGTCCAGGAAGGGAAAGCCGAACGAAACCGAAGCAAATTCAGCCACCTGATCGGCCTTGAAACGCCGTCCCTTGATCAATTCGGTGACGAACGATTCGCCCGACTGGCTGGCGCGTTTCCACACCCCTTCGGCGTCGTCCTCGGACAGCCAGCCATGATTGACCATGGCACGCGCCAGTCCGGTTAAATTGTTGGTGTTTGTTACAGCAGCCATAGTTCGGTCCAGACAAGTCCAGCGTCAAATGATCGTCCGCATCGGTACTTCAGATTTGGCGATCAAGGGCCTTAACGGCGATTTTCCGACTAAATTGAGGCGTTCCCGGACGCGTCGTTATCCGGTTCCGGCAAATAGATACGCGCCATTTTGACTGCGCGGTCCTGGGTCTGCACGATTTCCACCGGCACATCGCCCAGCTTGAGGCTCACCCCGGCCTCGGGAATGTCCTCGAATTGCTCCAGCAGCAGGCCGTTCAGCGTCTTCGGGCCGTCCAGCGGCAGCGACAGGCCCAGCTTGCGGTTCAGATGGCGCAGCAACACGGTGCCCTCCGCCAGCCAACTGCCGTCTGCCTCGCGCCGTAGATAACCCATGTCGGACGGCGCCTGGGTGGTGAATTCACCGACCATTTCCTCCAGCAGGTCTTCCAGCGTCACCAGGCCCTGCAGTTCGCCATATTCATCGACTACCAGCGCCAGCCGCCGCCGGCTGCTCTGGAAATTGCGCAACTGGGTGAACAGCGGCGTGCCCGCCGGAACGAAATAGGGATCTTCGAGATTTTCCTTCAGCGTTTCGGGATCGAGTTCCTCGCCGGTCAGCGCATGCAATACCCGGCGCACATGCAACACGCCGAGCAGGTTGTCGGGCGAGCCTTGCTGCACCACCAGCCGGGTATGGTGGCTGGTGGAAATCTGCTGACGCAGGCGCTCGGGATCGTCCTCGATATCGATCGCCTCGATCTGGCTGCGCGGCGTCATCACGTCGTCGACGGTGATGTCCTCCAGCTCCAGCAGGTTCACCAGAATTCTGTGGTGTTCGCGCGGCAACACCCCGGACGATTCCAGCACGATGGTCCGCAACTCCTCCAGCCCGAGGCGGCTGCCGTGCCCCGGCTCGGGCGGCTTGATCCGCAACAGCCGCAGGATGCCCTGCACGAACAGGTTGACGAACCAGACCACCGGATACGTCAGCTTCAACAACGGCGTGAGCAGGAGCGTAGCCGGGTAGGCGACACGTTCGGGGAAGGAGGCCCCAAGCACCTTGGGCGTGACTTCACTGAATACCAGAATCAGGAAGGTCAGCAGCAGGGTCGCCAGCGACAGCGCGATATCCGAATCGCCGAACAGGCGAATCGAAATGATCGTCGCCAGCGTCGCAGCGGCAATATTGACCAGATTGTTGCCGAGCAGGATCACGCCCAGCAGCTTGTCGGTCTGGTTGAGCAGCGCCTGCGCCCGCATCGCTCCCCGCACGCCGGATTCGGCAGCATGGCGCAGGCGATAGCGGTTGATCGCCATCATGGCGGTTTCGGATGCCGAAAAGAAGGCCGACAAAAACAGCAGGCCTGCGAGCAGGCCGAACAGGGTACTGATAGACAGGGTTTCCAAAACCTATTCCTGAAAAGGGCAGTTCAAGGGCGCCGCTGGACGAATGACTCAGCGCCCAAGCAGCACTTCCAGCACGAACTGGGTACCCAGATAGGCCAGCAGCAGCAACGTAAAGCCGGTGATCGTCCAGACCAGCGCCGTGCGCCCGCGCCAGCCACGAAAATGCCGTCCCACCAGCAGGCCGCCGAACACCAGCCAGGACAGGATGGCCAATACGATCTTGTGGGAAAACTGCAGCGGCGTGCCGAACAGTTCTTCAGAAAAGAACACCCCGCTGAACACCGCCAGCGTCAGCAGCGCAAAGCCGACGCCGATGGTCTTGAACAGCATGGCTTCCAGGGTCAGCAGGGGCGGCGCGCCGTCCCGCAGATGCGCGCCGCGATGCAGCTGTTTTTCCAGCATGGTCATCAACACCGCGTGCAAAGCCGCCACCGCCAGCAGGCCATAGGCGAGGAAAGACACCACCAGGTGCGCTCGCAGGGCCAGCGCCTGCGAGTTGGGGATGGCATGGGTGGCGGTGAAAAACACCATGGCCAGCACGGACAGCGCCGCCAGCCCACTCACCCAGGACTGCAGGCGCAGCAGCGGCGCGCCGTGGCTGGCCAGCCAGTAGGTCAGCGCGGTCAGCCACAAAATCGTCGACAGGGAATTACCGAATCCCAGCCGGATGTCGCCCTGCCCCAGCACCGACAGATAAATCAGCGCGCCGTGCGCCAGCAGGGCCAGCGGCAGCACCCAGCGCACCGATGCGGCGGGCGGCTTGCGCTGCAGGCGCCAGGCCACCCAGCCATACAGGGCGCTCACACACAAAGTAACCAGCAATAGCGGAGACATTCGTTAAAATACAAAACTGAATTCAGTCAGCCCCATTATCCATGCCGCCCACAGCGGCAACAAGGAAGCCATGTTAGATAATCTCAGCGGGCGCCTCGCCGGCGTCGTCAAAAACCTGCGCGGGCAAGCGCGCATTACCGACGCCAATGTGCAGGACACGCTGCGCCAGGTGCGCCTGGCCCTGCTCGAAGCCGACGTCGCGCTGCCAGTGGTCAAAAGCTTCATCGAGGCGGTCAAGACCCGCGCGCTGGGTCAGGAAGTGCTCACCAGCCTGTCGCCGGGCCAGGCGCTGATCGGCATCGTCCACGAAGAGCTCACCCGGCTGATGGGCGGCGAGAACGCCGACCTCAACCTGGCCGCCACCCCGCCCGCCGTGATTTTGATGGCCGGCCTGCAGGGTTCGGGCAAAACCACCACCAGCGGCAAGCTTGCACTGCTGCTGAAAAACCGCAAGAAAAAAGTCCTGCTCGCCTCCGCCGACGTCTACCGTCCCGCCGCCATCGACCAGCTGCGGCAACTCGGCAAGCAACTCGACGTCAGCTTTTTCGAGGCAGGTGACGAACGCGACCCGCTGAAAATCGCGCAGGCCGCGCAGGACCATGCGCGCAAGCAGTTTTACGACGTGCTGATCGTCGACACCGCCGGCCGGCTGGCGATCGACGAGGCGATGATGGCCGAGATCACGGCGCTGCACGCCGCGGTCAAGCCGGTCGAAACCCTGTTCGTGGTCGACGCCATGCAGGGCCAGGACGCGATCAACGTCGCCCGCGCATTCAACGAGGCCCTGCCGCTCACCGGCGTGGTGCTGACCAAGCTCGACGGCGACGCGCGCGGGGGCGCGGCGCTGTCGGTGCGCCACATCACCGGCAAACCGCTCAAGTTCATCGGCGTCGGCGAAAAGCCCACCGGGCTGGAAGCCTTCCACCCCGAGCGCATGGCGCAGCGCATCCTCGGCATGGGCGACGTGCTTTCGCTGATCGAACAGGCGCAGAGTTCGGTCGACCTGGCCGAAGCCAAAAAACTCGCCGACAAGGTCAAGAAGGGCAAGGATTTCGACCTTGAGGACTTCAAGGTGCAAATCCAGCAGATGCGGAAAATGGGCGGCCTGTCGGCCCTGATGGACAAGTTGCCCGGTGGCGGGCAGATGGCGATGCCGGCGGGCGCCGATGACAAGGCGGTCAACCGGGTCGAAGGCATCATCAACAGCATGACCCCGCTGGAACGCCGCAAGCCCGACATCATCAAGGCCAGCCGCAAGCGCCGCATCGCCGCCGGCGCGGGGGTGCAGGTGCAGGACGTCAACAAGCTCCTGAACCAGTTCGAGCAGGCGCAGAAGATGATGAAAATGATGGGCAAGGGCGGGCTCTCCAAGATGATGCGCGGCATGAAAGGGATGCTGCCGGGAATGCGCTGAAGCGTATTGCTGGCAAGCCGGAGGTTTTTGGGTATAATTCGCGGTTTTCTCCGTTTACCCGGTGGGTTAAATTATGGTCGTTATTCGTCTTTCGCGCGGCGGCGCCAAAAACCGTCCCTTCTACAACGTGGTGGTGGCCGATTCGCGCTGCCGCCGTGATGGCCGCTTCATCGAGCGCGTCGGTTTCTACAATCCGGTGGCCGCCGAAGGCGCCGAAGCCGTGCGCCTGGATCAGGAACGCATCGGCTACTGGGTGAGCAACGGTGCGCAGATGTCCGACACCGTCGCCCGCCTGGTCAAGCAGAACAAGCCCGCTGCTGCCTGATTTGAGCCAGTCAGGCGACTGGGTCGTGATGGGGCGCATCGCCGCCCCATTCGGCATCAAGGGCTGGGTCAAGGTCCAGTCCTATACCGAAGACCCGGGCACGCTGATGGATTTTGAATCATGGCGTGTCGGACGCGGCGAGCAGCAGACGCATTACAGCGTCGAAGCCATCCAGGACCACGGCAAAGCCCTGGTCGCCAAACTGGCCGGCATCGACGACCGCGACGCGGCATTTGCCCTGCGCGGACAGGAAATCTCGGTGGCGAAGAGCGCATTGCCGCCGCCGGAAGATAACGAGTTTTACTGGTCGGACCTGATCGGGCTCAAAGTCATCAACCGCCAGGGCATCGAGTTGGGCAAGGTGGACAGCCTGATGGAAAGCGGCGCGAACGATTTGCTGGTGGTCAAAGGCACGCGCGATCACCTGATTCCGTTCATCGCGGCCTTTGTCGGCAAGGTGGATCTGGCAGGCGGAACGATCGAGGTGGACTGGGGCGAAGATTACTAAAGGAGGGCGTGTGCGGTTTGATGCGGTCACGCTCTTCCCCGAAATGTTCGATGCCGTACTGGATTACGGCATTACCCGGCGGGCGCTGGATCGCGGGCTGTACCGGTTCAAGGCCTGGAATCCGCGCAATTTCACCGACGACCCGCACCGCACGGTGGACGACCGGCCCTACGGCGGCGGTCCCGGGATGCTGATGCTGGCCGAGCCGCTGGATCGCACGCTGAACGCGGTGCAGCAGGATCTGGCAAGCGAAAACTTGACGCCCTGGGTGGTGCACTTTTCCCCCCGCGGCCGCCCGCTGACCCACCAGCGGGTGATGGAACTGAAGGAAAAGCCCGCACTGGTGTTGCTGTGCGGGCGCTATGAAGGGATCGACGAGCGGCTGCTGCAGCGCCGCGTGGACGAGGAGCTTTCGCTCGGCGACTTTGTGCTGTCGGGCGGCGAATTGCCAGCGCTGGCGCTGATGGATGCGATCATCCGGCAGCTGCCGGGAGCGCTGAACGATGCCGAATCGGCCGTGCAGGACTCGTTCAGCCATGGGTTGCTCGACTGCCCGCACTACACGCGGCCCGAGGTGTGGCAGGGCATGGCGGTGCCGGAAGTGCTGAAAAGCGGCAACCATGCGGCCATTGCCAAATGGCGGCACGAAGAAAGCCTGCGGCTGACTGCCGCGCTGCGGCCCGACCTGCTGGAAAAGGCGCAGCAGCAAAAGAGTTGACCGGTTTACCTGTCAGACAAACCGGAAATGAGCGGCGCTGTGGTTAAAACAAACCCCGGGGCCAATGTGAAACGGCGTGATGTCCACCCTTTTGGGGTATACCTCTCCCGCCAGATGCAAGGAAACATCATGAACATCATCGAGCAACTCGAACAGGAAGAAATCGCCCGCCTGGGCAAAACCCTCCCCGATTTCGCCCCCGGCGACACCGTCGTCGTCCAGGTGAAAGTGAAGGAAGGCAACCGCGAGCGTCTGCAGGCCTACGAAGGCGTGGTCATCGCCAAGCGCAACCGCGGCCTCAACTCCGCCTTCACCGTGCGCAAGATCTCCGCCGGCGAAGGCGTCGAGCGCACCTTCCAGACCTACTCGCCGCTGGTCGCCAGCGTCGAAGTCAAGCGTCGCGGCGACGTCCGCCGCGCCAAGCTGTACTATCTGCGCGAGCGCTCCGGCAAGTCCGCCCGCATCAAGGAAAAGCTGCCCGCCCGAAAGGCCGCAGCCAAAGCTGCCGAATAAGCAACTTCCTGCTGCAACGCAAAACGCCCGCTTCATGCGGGCGTTTTTGTTTTTGCCAGACGCTAAAATGAAGCATGCTCATCTACGATGCCATTCTGGACGCGCCGCCCTGCCGCCTCGGCGCGGTCTTCACCGGCGACGCGCTGACCCGGCTGGATTTCCTGCCGGCCAACACGCCTGTCTCTGGAAAACACGATAACCGCGCTCGCCATCTGGCCGAGGAACTCGACGCCTACTGGCGCAATCCTGCCCACGCCTTCGATCTGCTGGTCATGCCGGCGGGCACACCGTTCCAGTTGCGCGTATGGCGCGCGCTGATGGCGATTCCGGCCGGACAGCCGACCACCTATGGCACGCTGGCCAAGCAACTCCGCACCGCGCCGCGCGCGGTGGGGCAGGCGTGCGGGGCAAACCCCCTGCCCATCCTCATCCCCTGCCACCGCGTGGTAGCGGCGAACGGCCTGGGCGGCTTCATGCATGCGTCCAGTGGCGTGCCGCTGGACGTGAAAACCTGGCTGCTGGCGCATGAGCGGGCGGCCCCACTCAAGCCGCCCGCCCCCTCTCCCCAATCCTCTCCCGCAAGCGGGAGAGGGAGCAAACGTAATGCCCACACCGATTAACGACGCGCTGATTGACCGCTTCTGCGATCACCTGTGGCTGGAAGACGGGCTGGCGGACCTGACACTGGCGGCGTACCGGCGCGACCTGAAAGCCTTTGCAAACTGGCTGGAAAAGGAACGCAAGCATGGCCTGGACGCAACCGTGGCAGGCGACATCGAAGCCTACCTGGCGTGGCGCTTTGCCCGCCACGCACAACCGCGTAGCGCGGCGCGCTACACCTCGGCGCTGAAACGCTTTTACCGCTACCTGCTGCGAGAAAACCTGGTCGCCGCCGACCCCACGCTCAACCTCGATAGCCCCAAGCTGCCGCGCACGCTGCCCAAGACGCTGACCGAGGCCGATGTGGAGCGCCTGCTCGACAGCGCCGACACCAATACCCCACTCGGCCTGCGCGACCGCGCGATGCTGGAAACGCTATACGCCACCGGCCTCAGGGTATCGGAACTGGTAGGGCTGAAGCTGACGGCGGTGAACCTCAACGACGGCGTGCTGCGGGTGACCGGCAAGGGCAACAAGGACCGGCTGGTGCCACTGGGCGAGGAAGCGGTGCAATGGCTCAAGCGCTATCTGGCGCAGGCGCGCCCGCTGCTGCTGGAGAAGCAGATCTCCAATGCGGTATTCGTGACCGCGCGCGGCGACGGCATGACGCGGCAGGGGTTCTGGTATCTCATCAAGCGGCGCGCGCAGGCCGCCGGCATCGCCCGCCCGCTGTCGCCGCATACGCTGCGCCACGCCTTTGCCACCCACCTGCTGAACCACGGCGCCGACCTGCGGGTGGTGCAGATGCTGCTCGGCCACAGCGACATTTCCACCACCCAGATCTACACCCACGTCGCACGCGAGCGGATGAAGCAACTGCACGCGCAGCATCATCCGCGCGGCTGAAGCTCACACCCGCGTGCTGCGTCTGGCGAGGTAAAACCACTCCTGTCCCGGCTGCGCGTGGGGATTGGGGAAGACGATGTAGCCTTCGCTATCCGCCCGCACCGGCGTGCCATCATGGCGCGTGCCGATGCGTTCGCCCGCGCGCACCCGATCGAAGCTGGACCAGTCGCGCGCAAAGGCATCGTCTGCGTGGCAACGGTCGAAAACCTGATACAGGCGCAGCGCCTCAGTGTCGGCCACGGGGGCCGGCGCGGGTGCGTCGCTCAGCCGCAGATGCGCGAGCGCATTGTGGATGGCGCGCCAGGCCACCTCGGGTGCGGCCGGATCGTCGTGCTGGCCGCATTCGAGGGTGAGCGCGATGCCGCCCTGCGCGCGCATGTATTCGGTCGTTCCCACGCCGTAATGCACATCGGCCTCGCGCGACGACGCGCCCGCCGCCAGGCGGCGCGCAACACCCGCGGCATAGGTATCGAGCCAGCCGTCGACGAAGCGGTGCACCCCCAGGGCGAGCGCCAGCGCGGTTTCCTCGGCCGCGCGCGCAAACGGCTCCAGCATGCCGCGGTTGTCCTGCGGCCCCAGCATGACGAAGGGTTTCCCCGCGGTATGGAAGGAGTGCAGGTCGAGCAGCGCGTCGTGCTGCGCCAGCAGCGGACACAGCCAGTTGGCGACGCGGTCCTCGAACTCGGCAGGCGTGTCGGTGGGCACCAGATTGCGGTTGAGGTTGCGCTCGCCCATGCGCTGGCGGCGCGAATAGGCAAGCGGGTTGGTGACCGGGACGAAGGTGACGCTGCCCGCGACCACGCCCAGTTGCCCGGATTCGATTTCGCCGATCACGCGGCGGATCGCCTGGGTGCCGCAGGTCTCGTTGCCGTGCACCGCGCCCAGCACGATGAGGCGTGCGCCCGGCGTCAGACCGGTGAACGAAACGGACTGGAAATGCAGCGACGCAAGCTCACTCATACGCTCATGGCCTTGAATAGCAACGACACGCTCGACACCAGCAGCAATACGCCGACCAGCCGCGCCATCTGCGGCTGGGTCAGGCCAATATGCACGCGCCCGCCCAGATAGAGCGCGCCCAGTATGACCGGCAACGCGGCAAAATAGGCAATCCACACCTGGGTCGTCATCAGCAGGCCCGCCACCAGAAAACTGGCGATGCGCGTCACGCCCTCGGTAAAAAATAGCGCCGAAAACGTCGCGCGCAAATCGCTCTTGTCGTGGATGCGGTGGGTCAAGTAAATCACATACGGCGGCCCGCCCGTACCGAACAGCGCCCCCACAATGCCACCGGTGAGCGAGGCCGGCACCGCCCACCCGCGCGAGATCGGCTTGTCGCCGCGGATGTTGAGAATGCTGCGCACCGCAAAAACGAAAACAAATCCGGCCAGCGCAATCAGCATGGGTTCGGGCGGCAGACTGACCAGCAGGCTGGTGCCCAGCACCACACCCACAACCCCGAACGGAATCAGCACAGCGACTTCGTCCCACTTCACGCGCTTGAAATTGAAGCCGCCGATCATGATCGACGCGGTGAAATCCAGCAGCAGGATCAGCGGCACGACGAATTTCAGCGGCAGGAACAGCGCCAGCAAGGGCACCGAGATCAGCCCCGAGCCAAAGCCGGTGATGCCGCGAATGAAATACGCCGCCAGCAGGATGGCCGCCATTACGGCCAAATGCTCGAAGCTCACAGACGCGTGCCGCGCTCGATGGTGATGCCGAGCTCCTTGATGCCGGGCACGATGGCGAACTTGGTGACCGACACCTTCACCCACGGCGCGCCGAATTCATCGCGCACGATGGTCGCCACATGCTCGGCGACCGACTCGACCAGGGTGATCGGCTGCGGTGCGTTGTGCAGGAAGTCCTTCACCCGCATGGCCACCGCGCCATAGTCGATGGTATCGGCCACGTTGTCTGTGCCGCCGGCCTTGCTGTCGGGCAAGCCGATTTCGAGATCGAGTCGAACCGGCTGCGGCACTTTGCGTTCCCACTCGTATATGCCGATAATCAGTTCGAGACGAAAGTCCCGCAAAAATAAAATATCCATCGCTTCAATTATCCACGGCCCGGCCCGTAGGGCTTAACCCAAACCTGCCATTTTACTGACTTGTCTATGACCTCGCTGTTGTTTATTGCTGTTGCCTATCTGTTGGGCTCATTGTCGTTTGCCGTCATCGTCAGCCGCGTCATGCGCCTGCCGGATCCGCGGCAATATGGTTCGGGCAATCCCGGCGCAACCAACGTGCTGCGCACCGGGCGCAAGACCGCTGCCGCATTGACGCTGCTCGGCGATGCCCTCAAGGGCTGGGTGGCGGTGGTGCTGGCCCGCACGCTGGCGCCGCAATTCGGCCTCGCCGAAGACATCGTCCTGTTATGCGCGCTGGCGGTGTTCATCGGCCATCTGTTCCCGGTGTTCTTCCGCTTCCAGGGCGGCAAGGGCGTGGCCACCGCGCTCGGCGTACTGGTCGGTCTCAACCCCTGGCTCGGACTGGCCTGCCTGGCCACATGGCTGTTGATGGCGGGGGTGTTCCGCATTTCCTCGCTCGCCGCGCTGACCACCGCCGTGCTCGCCCCGGTCTACGCCGGGCTGCTGATGGGCTGGGGCAACACGGCGATGACCGTGCTGGTGATCGCGCTGCTGCTGGTCTATCGTCACAAGAGCAACCTCATCAAACTGGCATCCGGTCAGGAAGCCCGCATCGGCGCCCGTAAATAACCCCGCCCACCAGACATGGCCTTGTTCGACAAAACCATCGACCACGCAAAGGAGAGCCTCGCCGAGGTATCGCGCGAGGCGATCGACCACGCCGGTGCGCGTCTGGCGGAGGTGGTAAAAGTCGGCGTGTCGCAGGCAGGCACCGAACTGAAGGATGTCATCTGGCAGGCCAGCCAGGAAATCGACGCCAAGCTCGACAAGATTTCCGATGAACTGCACGAACAGCGCCAGTTCACCAAGGACGACGTGCGCGAACTGGTCGATTACGCCAGCGAAAAGCTCGGTGCGCTGATGGACGATCGCATCGTCCGCGCCAAAACGGAATTCTCCACCCTGGTGCAGGAAAAGGTCGAGTATTTCAAACAGGAAGTCGACAGCTTCTTCATCGAGCGGCAGCGCGACCTGGCACGCGAGCGGCGGCGCCTGTTCATCAACGTCGCCATCGCGATTCTGGCATCGCTGTCGCTGGGCTTCGTGTCCTGGCTGTACCACCAGTATCTCGGCGGCGGACTCGACATTTTCGCCACCTTCCGCATCGTGTTCGCCTCGCTGATGGGAGGATATGCGGCCTACCTCGCAGTCAAGCTGCTGCGGCGCTGGCTGTCGATGTCGGAACACAAGAAGGACACGCTGTTCCTGGTCAGCCGCTACTGGGGCGTGCTGCGACCGGAAAGCATTTTCGGCACGCTGGTTCTGGTGTGCCTGATGGCGGTGCTGGTGGGGTTTTTACTGTTCCCCGAACAGATCGCGCAGCTTACCGGAAGCGAAAAATGGCTGAAGACCTTGCGCGAGGCCTACCCGATGTTGCGGCAGTAATTCAAACAGCGTCGAGCGTCGCCAGTTCCCAGCGCGGCTTTACCGCGAACGTCAGATCCGCATGTGCGTGCCCCAGCAGCCGCTGCGCCCCGGCATAGGCGATCATCGCGCCGTTGTCGGTGCAAAATTCCAGCCGCGGGTAGAACACGCTGATGCCGCGTGCAGCCGCTTCGCGCGTGAGCCGTTCGCGCAAATGCGTGTTGGCGCCCACTCCGCCCGCGACCACCAGCCGGCTTGCACCGCTGTGAGCACAGGCCGCCAGGCTCTTGCTCACCAGCACCTCCACCGCCGCGGCCTGGAACGCTGCCGCGATGTCCGCCGCCTGTTCCAGCCCCTGCTTGCGCACCAGCGTCAGCACCGCCGTCTTGAGGCCGCTGAAGCTGAAATCGAAATCACCCGAATTGAGCATCGGCCGCGGCAGGCTGAAGCGGCCGGCATCTCCCGTTGCCGCCAGCCTCGACAGCGCCGGTCCGCCCGGATAGCCCAGCCCCAATAATTGCGCGGTCTTGTCGAAGGCCTCGCCCGCCGCATCGTCCAGCGTTTCGCCCAAGAGCGTGTAGCGCCCGACACCCGACACCAGCATCAGCTGCGTGTGCCCGCCCGACACCAGCAAGGCGACAAACGGGAATTCCGGCGGCGTATCGGAAATCAGCGGCGACAGCATGTGGCCCTCCAGATGGTGCACGCCGACCGCCGGGATATTCAGCGCATACGCCAGCGCGCGCGCCATCCCCGCCCCCACCAGCAGGGCGCCGGCGAGCCCCGGCCCCTGCGTGTAGGCAATGCCGTCGAGATCGGAAAGTGTGCGGCCACTCTCGGCAAACACTTGGCGGGTCAATGGCAACACCCGCCGGATATGGTCGCGCGACGCCAGTTCCGGCACCACCCCGCCATACGCGTTATGCATCGCGATCTGCGAATACAGCGCGTGCGCCAGCAGGCCGTGCGCGCTGTCATACAGCGCGATTCCGGTTTCATCGCAGGAGGATTCGACGCCAAGCACCAGCATGGGGGTATAGGGGGACTGGAAAAAAGCTTGCGGGCTTGTTATTATTCTCGTTTTTCCAGTTAACAGGAAGCTTCTCCGGAAGCCATCTCCAATATGCCTCACGTCAAAGTCAAAGAAAACGAGCCGTTTGATGTCGCCCTGCGCCGCTTCAAGCGTTCCATTGAAAAAGTGGGTCTGTTGACCGAACTCCGCGCCCGCGAGTTCTACGAGAAGCCCACCGCCGAGCGCAAGCGCAAGCTCGCCGCCGCGGTCAAGCGCCAGAGCAAGCGCCTGCGCGGCCAGCAACTCCCGCCCAAGATGTATTGATTCTGCGCCAGCGCAGAATCACGCACCCGCATGTCGCTCAAGGCACGCATCACTGACGACATGAAAACCGCGATGCGCGCCAAGGAAACGGCGCGCCTCGGCACGATTCGCCTGCTGCTGGCTGCGATCAAGCAGAAAGAAGTCGACGAACGCATCGAGCTGGACGACGCTGCAGTCAGTAGCATCGTCGAAAAACTCATCAAGCAACGCAAGGATTCGATCAGCCAGTTCCAGGCTGCCGGCCGGGACGACCTGGTGGCGGCGGAACAGGCCGAACTCGTCGTGTTGCAGGCCTATCTACCCGAGCAGCTCTCCGCCGCCGAGGTCGAAGCCGCGGTTGTCGCGGCGATTGCCGAATCCGGCGCCGCCTCGGCCCGCGACATGGGCAAGGTCATGGCCCTGTTGAAACCCCGCCTCGCAGGCCGTGCCGACATGGGGCAGGTTTCCGCGCTGATCAAGGCCCGTCTCGCAGGCTGATCCCACCCGGCGCCCGCCGGGGTTTATCATGCGGTCATCATGATCCCGCGCGATTTCATCGACACCCTGCTCGCCCGCGTCGACATCGTCGACGTCATCGACCGGCGCGTGCCGCTGAAGAAAGCCGGGCAGAACTACCAGGCCTGCTGCCCTTTCCACAGCGAAAAGACCCCCTCCTTCACGGTCAGCCCGACCAAGCAGTTCTATCACTGTTTCGGCTGCGGCGCGCACGGCACCGCGCTCGGCTTCCTGATGGAATACGAGCACATGGGCTTCCCCGACGCGGTGGCTGCGCTGGCGCAGGACGTCGGCCTGCCGGTGCCCGAATCCGGCGAGCCTGACCGCCCCAAACCGCCCCCCGCGCTGTGGGATGCGCTGGAACAGGCCGCGCAGTTCTATAAAAAACAATTGAAGCAGACGCCGCGCGCAATCGATTACCTGAAACGGCGCGGACTGACCGGGGCCGTTGCCGCGCGCTACGGCATCGGCTACGCCCCCGACGGCTCGCCGCTGAAGCAGGTCTTTCCCGATTACACTGCCGACGCCCTCGCCGCATCGGGTCTGGTCATCGACGGCGACCGCGGACGCTACGACCGCTTCCGCGATCGCATCATGTTCCCCATCAAGAACGTCAAGGGCCAGATCGTCGGCTTCGGCGGTCGTGTGCTCGACCAGGGCGAGCCGAAATACCTCAATTCGCCGGAAACGCCGCTGTTCCACAAGGGATCGGAAATCTACGGCCTGTTCGAGGCGCGTGCCGCGATCAAGGCAGCCGGGCGCGTCATCGTGGTCGAAGGCTACATGGACGTGGTGGCGCTGGCGCAGCACGGGGTGGAGTTTGCCGTCGCCACGCTGGGCACCGCCACCACGCCGGCCCATGCACGCACCCTGCTGCGCCACACCGATCGCCTGATCTTCGCCTTCGACGGCGACAACGCGGGCCGCAAGGCCGCCTGGCGCGCGCTGGAGAACACGCTGGAAGCGCTGCAGGACGGCAAGGAAGTCAGTTTCCTGTTCCTCCCCGAAGGCGAAGATCCCGACAGCCATATCCGCGCCCACGGCCAGGCAGCTTTCCTGCAACTGCTGGACACCGACACCGTGCCGCTCTCGACGTTTCTGGTGCGCGAACTGGTGCGCGACCGCAAGCTCGACAGCCAGGAAGGCCGGGCCGCACTGATCAAGGACGCCAAGCCGCTGCTGGATAAAATCGCCGCGCCGCTGCTGGCCAGCCTGATTCGGCGACAGATTGCAGATCTGGCACATTTGCAGGCCGACGAACTCAGCCACATGGGCATAAAGCCCGGCGCCGCCCGCCGCGCCCCGCCGCGCCCGCAACGCCGCCCAACACCATCGCGCGTGCGCAGCCTGGCCCGCGCGCTGTTGATGAACCCGCAACGCGTCGCCGAAGTCGACCCCTGCTGGCTGGACGCGAACGACCCGCTGAGCAGCCACATGGGCGAACTGATGGCCTGGTTGCGCGATGTCGAACAGCTCAGCCTGCCCGCCATCGCCGAAGCGGCTCGCGGCAGCAAGCTGGAACCGCTGGTCGATGAACTGATGACGGATTTACTCGACAAAGACGATAGCTGGGACTGGAACGCGGAATTCGACGGCGCCGCCAAACAGCTGCGTGACGACTGGCAGCGCCGGCGCTGGCAGGCGCTGGCCGCACGGCCGCTGAACAGCCTGAGCGCCAGCGAACGCCAGGAACTAACCGAACTGGCACGGTCCTAGCTTGCCAGAAACGCCGAGACAAGGCCCTGATTTACGGTATAATTACCGGTTTTTGAACGATTTTTTCTGCCGCGCCGGGTTCGCGCGGGGCAGAACCTGAGCGGAGAAAAGCCTGTGGCTGTACGTGGAAGAAAACCGGGCGGCAGCGCCAAAAAAACTGAAGCGCTGCTCCCCCTGAAGGAGCTGACGCCTGTGGAAGCCGAGGCGCGCCGCACCCAACTTAAAAACCTGATCATCCTGGGCAAGGAACGTGGCTTCCTGACCTACGCCGAAATCAACGACCACTTGCCCGACGAGGTGCTGGACGCCGACCAGATCGAAGGCGTGATCAGCATGATCAACGACATGGGCATCCAGGTCTATGACGAGGCGCCGGATGCCGAAACCCTGCTGATGCAGGAAGCCGCGCCCGCCGTCGCCGACGAGGACGTGGTGGCCGAAGCCGAACAGGCGCTGACCACGGTCGATTCCGAATTCGGCCGCACCACCGACCCGGTGCGCATGTACATGCGCGAAATGGGCTCGGTCGACCTGCTTACCCGAGAAGGCGAAATCGAGATCGCCAAGCGCATCGAGGAAGGCCTGCGCCACATGGTGCAGGCGATTTCTTCCTGTCCGCTCACCATCCAGCAGATTCTGGACATGGCGACGCAGGTCGAAAAGGATGAACTGCGCATTGACGAGCTGATCGACGGTTTTGTCGAAGTCGAGACCGAAGCCGCGGCCACCGAGGAAGAAACCGAAACCGAAGACGAAGACACCGACGAGGATGACGAAGACGCCACCGCCGCAGTGGCTGCGGCCAATCTGGCGCAGCTGAAAGCCGAGGCCCTGGCGCAGTTCGACTTCATTCGCAAGGCCTACAAGAAGGCGCAAGCCGCCCAGGCCAAATACGGCCTCGGCAGCCCGCAGCACATGAAGGCACAAACCGAGGTCACCGAACTGCTGATGGCGTTCCGCTTCTCGGTGCGCCAGGTCGACCGCCTGTGCGAACAGATCCGCAATGCGGTGGAAGAAGTGCGCTCGCACGAGCGCAAGATCATGGAGTTCTGCGTCACCCGCTCTGGCATGCCGCGTCCGCACTTCATCAGAACCTTCCCCGGCAATGAAACCAACCTGGCCTGGGTGGACAAGGAAATCGCCGCCAAGAAGGCGTATTGCTCGACGCTTGCCAAGGTGCAGTACGAGGTCAAGGCGCACCAGGAAGCGCTCATCGCGATGCAGGAACGCGTCGGCATGCCGATCAAGAACCTTAAGGACATCAACAAGCAGATGTCCACCGGCGAAGCCAAGGCACGCCGCGCCAAGCGCGAGATGATCGAGGCCAACCTGCGCCTGGTGATCTCGATCGCCAAGAAATACACCAACCGCGGCCTGCAGTTCCTCGACCTGATCCAGGAAGGCAACATCGGCCTGATGAAGGCGGTGGACAAGTTCGAATACCGTCGCGGCTACAAGTTCTCGACGTATGCGACGTGGTGGATTCGTCAGGCCATCACGCGCTCGATCGCGGACCAGGCGCGCACGATCCGTATTCCGGTTCACATGATCGAGACGATCAACAAGATGAACCGCATCTCGCGTCAGCACTTGCAGGAATTCGGCTTCGAGCCGGACGCCCCCACGCTGGCCGAGAAAATGGAGATGCCCGAGGACAAGATCCGCAAGATCATGAAGATCGCCAAAGAGCCGATCTCGATGGAAACACCCATCGGGGACGACGACGACAGCCACCTGGGCGACTTCATCGAGGACACCAACAACACCGCGCCCATCGAAGCCGCCATGCAGGCTGGCCTGCGCGACGTGGTCAAGGACATCCTCGACAGCCTCACCCCGCGCGAAGCCAAGGTGCTGCGCATGCGTTTCGGCATCGAAATGTCCACCGACCACACGCTGGAAGAAGTGGGCAAGCAGTTCGACGTCACCCGCGAGCGCATCCGCCAGATCGAAGCCAAGGCCATCCGCAAGCTCAAGCATCCGAGCCGCTCGGACAAGCTGCGCACTTATCTGGACAATCTTTGATCCATCATCAACCCGGCTTCGGCCGGGTTTTTTGTGGGCAGATGCGACAGTTCGCCCCTGAACCCCGTGCAATTCATCACGCATTTGGCTTCAAATGCAGCGAAGATACGCACCCATGAGCGACACCAAGGACCGGGCCATTCTGTTTGCTGACCTGCGCGGCAGCACGGCTCTCTACCTCAAGATGGGCAACACCGAGGCGGCCACGGTGGTCACCCACAGCCTGGCGCGCCTGGGTCAGCACATCGCTGTGGGCGGCGGCCGTGTCATCAAAACTCTGGGTGATGGCTTGATGGCCGCCTTTGACGACGCCGATCAGTCGGTGGAGACGGCCTTGGCGCTGCACGATGCCATCGAGAACATCCTGCCGGAGGTGGATGGCCTGCCTGCCCGTACCCCGGCCATCAAGCTGAAGGTGGCCATTGCCTGGGGTGAAACGGTCGAAGTGGATGGTGACTGTTTTGGCGACGCCGTGAACGTCGCCGCGCGCCTGCTGGATTTGGCCGGCGAAGGCGAAACCCTCATCACCGCGCCCCTGCAGCGGCAACTGCCCTCGGACCAGCAAGAGCGGTTCCGCAGCATCGACAAACTGCACCTTCGCGGCCGCAAAGAGCCCGTGCCTGTGCTGCGCATGGAAGCTCGTCGCTTTGGCGACACCCTGTCCACCCAGATGCTGGAGTCGCCCCCGACGGATTTTCCGGAAGGCCTGCGCCTGTCCTGGCTGGGCACCGAGCGTGTGTTTTCCACCAGCAACATGCCGCTGGTGCTGGGGCGCAGCCCGCAAGCATCGTTTTGTGTGAGCGACAGCCGTGTATCGCGCTCACACGCCCGCATTGAGTCGCACAGCGGCCAGATCTACCTGACCGACCTCAGCTACAACGGCACCCACGTGCGCTTCGAGAACGACGAGCAGGTGTTGACCCTGCGACGAGGCACCTGCACCTTGCACGGCAGCGGCGTGATCTGCCTGGGCGCGCCCCCAGGCGACCCCACCAGCACCCAGATTCATTTTGAGGTTTTGAGCTTCTCCGACACGCTGCCTCAGTATTGACCATGGCGTCCATGCGCCGCCGGGGCCGCTACAGTCGAGACTGTCGCAACACATTCCATCCCGATGAGCGCCGTGACGCCCCAGGCTGACGCCGAACGACTCGCCCTGCTGCATGCCACCGGCTTGCTGAAGGACGGTGCCCGGCCGGCCTATGAAGCACTGGTGCGCATGGCCGCGCACATGACCCGTGCCCCCGTGGCCGTCATCAACCTGGTGGCGGAGCACAGCGTTGTCGCCCTGGCCCACCTGGGCTTCACCCACCGCCAGCATGGTCGCCAAGTATCGCTGTGCGGCTGGGTGGTCGATCACCGAAAAGAGCTGGCGGTGGCTGACCTGCTCACCGACACCCGCGTTCAGGACAGGCTGTCCAGCCTGCCTCCCCCTACCTGGACGGCCTACTTGGGCATCCCCATCATGGTGGAAGGTTGGGCCCTGGGCAGTGTGTGTGTGCTGGACCACGGCCCGCGCCAGTGGAGCGACGCCGATCTGGCGTGCATGCGTGACATGGCCGCTGCCACGGCCGCATTGATTGAAGGCGAGCTGAAAGGCCAACGGGCCCGGCGCATGGAGGCCCGTGTGCGCACCGCCAGTCAAGCGGGGAGTGACTGGCTGTGGGAAACCGACGCCGAGGGGCGTCTGCTGTGGGTGTCAGCATCGCTGGTGCACCACACGGGCCTGGACCCCTCCGCCGAGTTGGGTCACAAGGGTGCAGACATCTACCGCCCGCATCCGGACTACCTGGACAACTGGCAGCAGTTCAGCCAGGCACGGGCTCGCCGCGAACCGTTTTCGAACATGGTCGGGGTGCGAGACACACCGCGAGGCCAGTTGGTGGTGAGCGTGTCGGGCATCCCGGTGTTCGACAGTGCCGGACAGTTCATGGGCTACCGTGGCGCCAGCCGCAATGTCACCCGACAGATCGAGACCGAACAACAGGCCCGCCGCATCAACGAGCTGCTGCGCCAGGCGGTTGAAGGCTTTCACCTCGGGGTGATGGTGTCTGATGCGGATGGCCGCATCGTGATCTGCAACCGCCAGTGGCAGCAATGGGCCGGCCCTGCATACCGGGCCGACGATCCATCCTGGCCAGCCACATTGCAGCGCATGGTGGATCACGGTGACTGGCCAGATGCCGGGCCCGCACCTCAGGATTTTGTTCAGTGGATGCTGGGTCTGCGCCATACCGACACCACCCACGAACGGCGCTTCCGCCAGGGGTGGACCCAGTTGCGTGACACCCACCTGGGCAATGGCAGCACCGTGCACGTCGTGATGGACATCACCGACCGGCGCATCGCCCTTGAAAAGCTGCAAGTCAGCGAGACCCTCTATCGCACGGTGGCGGCCACTATCACCGACGGACTGTTGATTCTGGAGCCCAATGGCCGGGTGGTGGCCCTCAACCCGGCGGGATGTCGCATCCTGGGGGTGGAGCGGGGGCAACTACAGCACATTGATGACCCCGCTTGTGGTGTCACCTTGCTGGACGAGGATCTGCTCACCCCCCTGCCTGCCGAACACCACCCGGTGTTGCGCGCTTGCCGGCACGGGCAGATCGTGGACGACCACACCCTGCCCCTGCGCCGCCCCGACCAGCACATTGTGTGGGTGACGCTGTCGTGCCACCCATTGCGCACCGAGGTTCAGGGCGAGCCGTTCGCGATCCTGACCCGGCTTCGTGATGTCACGCAAGAGCGCCAGGCGTTGCTGCAGTTGGCCCAATCAGAAGAGCGCTGGAAGTTCGCGCTGGAAGGTGCCGGTGATGGCGTCTGGGACTGGGACCTGGGCAACGGACAGGTGTTTTTCTCCAGCCGCTGGAAGGCCATGCTGGGGTACCAGGACACCGAGTTGCCCAGCGTGGCCCCAAGCTTTTTCGACCATGTACACCCTGACGACAAAGCCCGGGTCGCAGAGAGCCTTCAGGATTATGTGGAGCACGGCCAGGGTGAGCACCAGACCGAGTTCCGCATGGTGCGACGTGACGGAGAGGTGCTGCACATCCTGTCTCGGGGCAAGGTCATGCAGCGCAACGATGAGGGTATGCCCACCCGCATCGTGGGCACCCACTCGAATGTGACCTTGCTGCGTGAGGCCGCGCGCAACCTGGCCGAGAAACAACTGGCGCAGGCCTCCAGCGCCGCCAAGACGGCCTTTCTGTCACGGATGAGCCATGAGATCCGCACCCCCCTGAACGCGATCCACGGCTTTGCCCAATTGCTCCAGCTGCAGCCGCCAGTCCAGGCGGGCCAAGTGCCTGCCATTCGTGAGCACGTCGATCAGATTCTGCAAGCCAGTCGGCACCTGGGCAGCCTGATCAACGAAGTGCTGGACTTACAGCAGGTGGAAGCCGGCCGCATCGTCGCCAGCGGCGGCATGATGAAGCCGTCTTTCGACAGCAGCGCCAA
>CAMTWC010000004.1:0-3167 GCA_947085345.1 uncultured Gammaproteobacteria bacterium
ACCACGCTCGGGGGAGACGTGTTCGTGGCCGCCTCCCAGAAGGTCAGCACGCTGAACCGGATGAAGAAGGGTAACATCGCCATCCTGGGGGACCGGACGGACATCCAGAAGGACCTCATCAAGGGCGGGTGCGCCGCCCTGATCGTCACCGGGGACCACGCCGTGAGCGAGGAGGTCCTCGAGTTGGCCCGGCGCCACCAGGTGCTGGTGATCAGCTCCCCCTACCGTACCTTCGCCACGGCCCAGTTGGTGAACCTTTGCCGGCCGGTGTCGTGCATCATGTCCCCCAACGTGCCGGTGGCCGAGCTGCGCACCACCGTCAGCGAGGTCAAGCGGCAGATCGTGGAATCGGAATGCCGCTGCGCCATGGTGGTGGACGAGGACGACCGGCTGATCGGGATCATCACCCGGAGCGACCTTTTAGACCCCATTCAGAAGCAGGTGATCCTGATGGACCACAACGAGATCTCCCAGGCCGTGGCCGAGATCGAGCAGGCCGACATCCTGGAGATCATCGACCACCATCGCCTGGGGGACATCTCGACCATCAAGCCGATCACCGTTTACAACGAGCCGGTCGGGAGCACCTGCACCATCGTCGCCATGCAGCTTTGCCTGCACCAGGTGGAGGTCGCCCCGGAGATCGCGGGCGCGCTCCTCTCGGGCATCCTGTCGGACACCCTGCTCCTAACCCTTTCCACCACCACCGACAAGGACCACATGATGGCGCACCGCCTGAGCGAGATGGCCGGGCTGAACCTGGCGGAGTACGGTAAAGAGCTTTTGGCCGTCAGCGTAACCGCCGAGGGCATCCCGGCCCAGGAGATCGTCACGCTGGATTTCAAGGAATACCACTTGGTGGGAAAGAAAATCGGGGTGAATCAGATCATGGTCCTGGACGACTCCGAGATCAAGGCCCGGGAGGCGGAGATCAAGGGGGAGATGGAGAAACTTTGCCGGGCCGGGGGGTATGACCTCCTGGTGCTCCTGATCACCAACCCGTTATCCGGGAAAGGCGAGGAAATCTGGGTCGAGGGCGCCGAGCAGGAAATTGTCGGCCGGGCCTTCGGGGTCAAGGTCGAAGACGGCAAATGCTTCGTGCCCCGGGTACTCTCCCGGAAGAAGGACTTCATCCCCCGGATCGCAACCGCCCTGCGGGAACGGTAGGCAGGACCAAGGGAGGGTCAGACCTCAAAAACTTCAAAATCCCCCAACTGTTAGCCACCAATGGATGGACCGGAGATATCAAGACCTCAGAATCTCTGAATGGTATGCCGAAGACCGGAAACTTTGAAATTCTTGAGGTCTAACCCCATGACAGGCCTGGCCGCGGCCGCCGTCGACCGTGCGGGAAAACGTGCCGCCGTCGGCCGTGCGGGAGGGCATCGAGCGGACCCGGGAGGTACCAACGACGAGCAGATCGTCCGGCAACTTCTGACCGGAAACCTCTCCGGCGACGAACATCTCCTCTCCGACCTCCTGCCGAAAAAAAGAACAGCCATATCCCGGGAACAGCCGGAGTAACATGTGCACCGGAAGAGACCCACCAATTCTGGTTCAAGGAACACCTGACCAGACTGGAAGACACTCAGGCAAAGGCCTGAGATGTCACGGCAAAGGGGCTTTTCCTCAACTCCCCGTGGTTTCGCCCTTACAGGAAAAAACACAAAACCCACAATTACCGGGTTGAGCAGCAGCTTATGCGCGCCCGGCAGCAGTCTGAGTTTCAACTTCATCCAGCGCAAGGCGGGCGGTCTGAAGGCGGGAGCTTATGGTGCGCCCGCCAGCAAAGGGGTCACTGCAAAAACCCGGGCCGCCGGGCCACGCCGGACTCGACCGCGGCCCGCGCCGTCGCCTCCGCGACCGCCGGCACCACCCGCTCGTCAAACGGGTCGGGGATGATGTGTTCCGCGCTCAAGTCCTCGCCCACCAGCCCGGCGATCGCCTGCGTCGCGGCCACCTTCACCGCCATGTTGATGCCGGCGGCCCGCACGTCCAGCGCCCCGCGGAAGATCCCGGGAAAAGCGAGCACGTTGTTGATCTGGTTGGGGTAGTCCGACCGGCCGGGGGCGATTACCGCGGCGCCGCCGGCGCGCGCTTCGGCCGGCGGGATTTCGGGTTCCGGGTTCGCCAGGGCGAACACGACCGGCG
Source organism: uncultured Gammaproteobacteria bacterium (assembly GCA_947085345.1). Taxonomy (GTDB): domain Bacteria; phylum Pseudomonadota; class Gammaproteobacteria; order Burkholderiales; family Thiobacillaceae; genus Thiobacillus. Next base: position 2,152 of record CAMTWC010000004.1, read on the forward strand.
CCGGCGCCATGGAGCGGACCATCTCCCGGGTGACCAGGCGGCCCCGGGACAGGCCGACGAACACGTCCGCCCCGCGCAACGCTTCCGGCAGGGACATCTCAGACCCGGAAGGGTTGGTCAGCTCCGCGATCTCCTGTTTGTATGAGTTCATCCCGCCCGGCCGGCCGGGATAGAGCACGCCCTCCTGATCGCAGACCAGCAGGTGCTCCACGCCCAGGTGCAGAAACAGGCGGGCCGTGGCGCTGCCGGCCGCTCCGGCCCCGCCGATCACGATCCTGGTGCCGGCCGGCTTCCGCCCGGTCAGGGCGAGGGCGTTCGCCAGGCCGGCCGCCACCACCACCGCCGTGCCGTGCTGGTCGTCGTGAAACACCGGGATATCCAGGGTTTCCCGCAAGCGCCGCTCGATCTCGAAACAGGCGGGCGCGGCGATGTCCTCCAGGTTGATCCCGCCGAAAGAAGGGGCGAGCAATTGGACCGCGTGCACCACCTCGTCCGTGTCCCGGGAGGCCAGGCAGACCGGGAAGGCGTTGATCCCGGCCAGGGTTTTGAAAATCAGCGCCTTTCCCTCCATCACGGGCAGCGCGGCCTCCGGCCCAAGGTCCCCCAGCCCCAGCACGGCGGTGCCGTTGGTGACGATGGCCACTGTGTTCCCCCGGGCGGTGTATTCGTAAACCAGGTCCGGATTCCGGCTGATCTCCAGGCAGGGCTCGGCCACCCCGGGAGTGTACAGGAGCGACAGCTGGTGGTGGCCCTGGAGCGGCCTTTTGGGCACAATTTCGATCTTCCCCTGGAGTTCCCGGTGCAGCCGGAGTGTCTCTTCCCGGATGTCCATTTCTCGGTTCACCTTCGTCGTTGAGCGTTGAGCTTCTTACAAGACTACATTGTCCCAAGAAGAGCAATAAAACTATTGCCAAATTATTGCTTTGATTTGCTGAGACGTTAACTCTTCCAAAAACAAAAGACCCCGGATCCTGCCCGGGGCCTCGGCCTCTCTATGACCACCCGATCTTGGGGGG
>CAMTWC010000005.1:0-32888 GCA_947085345.1 uncultured Gammaproteobacteria bacterium
CACACCCGTCTTTTCAAGTTCCTCGCGGATAGCCGCAAAGTTGTACACCTCGCCGTTGAACGCAATCACATAGCGCCCAGAATGCGACAGCATAGGTTGATGGCCTTGCGGCGAGAGATCGAGAATGGAAAGGCGGCGGTGCGCAAGTGCAATCCCCACATCGGAATCTGTCCATACACCTTGGTCATCCGGCCCGCGATGGGTGATTTGGCAAGCCATTTTCCGCACAATCGCTTCCGCCGCCTCGGCCGAATGGCCGGTGAAGTTCCAGTATCCGGTCAGGCCACACATGTTTGCGACCCTTTCGACATGTGCACAGCGTTACCCGGCATTCGCCAGCAAACTTTCATAAAAATCCTCATACCGCTGTACCACCTTGCCTATCTCGAAATGCGCAGCCACCCGTGCGCGCGCACGCTCGCCCAGCACCGACTTTTCAGCGGGCGGCAATGCAAGCAACACTTCCAGCGCGGCAGCAAGCCCGGCCATATCGCCCGACGCGACGACACGCCCCGTGTCGCCGACGATATAAGCCGAATCTCCGACATCCGTGACCGCACACGGCACGCCGCAGGCCATCGCCTCCCCCAGCACGTTGGGGAATGCCTCTCCGTAAGAAGAAGAAGAAGCCAGCACGTCCAGCGCTGCCATCAACTCGGCTATATCGCTGCGCAAACCCAGCAGATGGGTATTGGCAAGCACGCCTGCCTGGGTGATGGCCTGCATTAACACGTCGTTACTCCTATCAACAGCCTGGCCTGCGAGCACAAAATGCACGTGCGGCATGTGGCGATACAACACGCCTGCCGCCTCGAAAAACCCCGCATGATTTTTCTGTGGATCAAATCGTCCGATCAGCCCCACCAGCGGCGTATCAACGTCAAGCCCCAGTTCGGTGCGTATCCTTTTGCGTGCAGCCTCATCCGGCTTGAAGCGGGTTAGATCAAACCCGTTGGGCACCACCACCATTTTTTCCGCTGCATAGCCGCACGCCACATGAACTTGCCGCGCCTTCTCGGAACACGAGAGGATGCGTGACGGCACCCATTTCGAGATCAATGCGCACAGGCTAACGACTGCACGGGTTGAAAATTTGGTTTTGTCCTTATCCAGATTGCTGTTGCGAATACACCAGCCTATCGCAGAAACACCTGCCAGACGTGCCGCCAGTCCGCCCAGTAAATCAGCGTGATACATCCAGGTGTGCACCACATTGGGGTTCAGGCGCTTGAGCATTTGCACCAGCCGAAAAAACCTTAGCGGGCTGGGCAGGCCGGGTTTCAACCCCACTGCGTCCACCGGAATGCCGAGCGCCGCGATACGCGGGGCAAGTTCACCCAGTGTCGTCAGGGAAATGACATGGGGTGCAAAGCGCTGACGATCCAGGCGCTCCAACACCTTGAACAGCATCATTTCCGCGCCCCCGGTGGAAAGGCCGGTGATGATGAAAGCAATGCGCATCAAACCAGGCCCAACGCCTGTTCGGTGCGTTGCATCAGTCTGTCTATTCCAAATTCAGACACGACGCGTGCCCGGCACGCCTCCCCCAGTATCCGGCGCTCTTCGGGAGGCAGATCGGCCAAACGCCCAATTGCAGCCGCTAATGCGCTCTGATCGCGGGGCGCAACGACGCTGCCCGCATCTCCGACGATGAGCGCCGAATCGCCCACATCCGTCACCACACAGGGCACGCCGCAGGCCATCGCCTCGGCGATGGTGTTGGAAAAACCTTCGCCAAAAGAAGAGGAAGAAGAAGCGATGTCCAGTGCGCTGTAGACGGCGGGCATATCGTCCCGTGCGCCAACCCACATTAACTGGTTAGTCAAACCCAAGGCCGCAGCGCGTTGCTTGAGCGCCGCGGCATAGCCTGCCGGCCCGCCCCCCACGCAGACGAAACGCACATCGCGGCGTACACGCGCGATGTGGCTTGCCGCTTCGAGAAAAACCGGGTGATCCTTCATGGGATCGAGTCGGCCGACAAGGCCCACAAGCATCTCGTGTTCACCAATCTCCCATTCGGCGCGCACTTGCCGCCGTCCTTCGGAATCAGGTCGAAAATAGTCTGTGTCGATACCGTTGGGGATGACAACGATCTTGTCTTCCGAAAAGCCATTTGAAACCGCATGGCGCTTGCCCGCATGGAAATCTGTCCACCCTCGGTCATCCGGCCCGCGATGGGTAATTTGGCGGGCCATTTCCCCCACAATCGCTTCCGACGCCTCCGTCGAATGGCCACCCGCTTTCCAGTAGCCGGTCAGGCCACACATGAAGGAGATATCCCGGCGCCGAAATCGAAACCGAGGGAGGCAAATACCGCATCCCATCGCGCCAGCATAACCTCTTTACCGAAACGTGTTTCGGCAAGCTCCCGCCCGCAGATAGCCGCTTCCCGACGCAGAGACTCATCCCCGATGATACGTTCAAGTGCGATTCGCCATTCCATCTGATCACGGCATGCCAAGCCTTCCAGGCCCGCAACCCGCATTGCCCGCTGGTAGGCTGGCGTAGCGGAAGTCACCACTGGCATCCCCATGCGCCACAACAGGAGTAGCTTATTTTCTGGCTTTCCGGTTACGAACGGATCGGAAAGGTCGATAGGAATCACAGCAAGGTCACAATTCCGGATGATTTCTGAGCACGTAGCTTCATCCCAGGGATGAAGCTGTACTGAGTCAAACACCTCACGCGCCAGATCAAGGCTTTGTACCCGACCAAAGCGGCCAAGTAAGCGCGGCTGATCCGGGTCAGTGACGATGTTGAGCACCAACGGCCTGCGCTTATTGATATCCTGCAGCACATCCCGAATCTGTTTCAACTGGGTGATATTGCTCGGCAGCCCTTCCCACACCAGATTGAAGGGTTCGCCGCAGCGGTAGTCTTCCTTCACTTTATGGATAACCGAGCTGTGCACATCGAGAACGATGTGCACGTTTGAACAGTAGCGCCGGATGTCTCCCCGCTGCTCCTCGGTCGTGCATACCACGGCATCGGCACGTCGACACATATCCTGGATTGCCGCCCAATGGTCGAGCCGCAGACGACGCCGCCTCCCGAGGGCATACCATACTGCGCCCCGTAGCCACTGCTTGACGTTAATGCGCGGAATCGCGAGGTACGAGTCGATCAGGTCGTACACCACTTTGCCATGCGGGTAGTCACACCAGACACTGATATCAGCCACCTCGCTCAACACAACCAGATCATAGCGCTCCTCCGGGCGTGCCAGTTCGAAGGGTAGATTGCGTGCATGTGCATAGGCGACGAACCGGCGCCGGTCGCCCGGCCTCTCCAGCGTGGCTGAATAGGGTACATAAGCAATGCGCGGGGTATCTCCTTTCATCAACAGCTATCCGTTTGCCGCTGCAGCCATTCAGCAAATTCCCGGATATTGGCAATTCCTGGAAGGGGCACCAATCCGTGCCAAAGCGTTTCGGCTTGACTCTTCCGTCTGCGCAGCAACAAGCGACCGAGACGCTGCCAACTTTCACTATCAAAAACGGATGTCAAGAGACGCGCCCAGTTATCTATAGATAAACCTGCGAAACGTGACACAAGTTTTTTTATACTTATACTACCGTAGCGTTGTTGTAACAGCCACGAATAAACCTGACGACGTACATAACCACGCTGATCGATCTCGACATCTTTCAATTCCGTAGGATAACGAGCCTTAAGATCAAGCAACCAAGTATACATGCCATTTAGCAGTTCGCTTCCTGGCAACGCCCCCGGGAAGTAGGTGCTAATGCCTAGATAGGCGAGGCCAGCCCCGGCGTTTTGACTGTAGAAATAGTGGCCGAAGGACTTGGGAGAGACACCGACGACTACCAGTCGCTCCGGTAGATAGACCCACTTGTCAGCGGCGATCAGCAGGGCATTGAGCAGATAATGGTCGGGGAACGGCGCCTGAAAAACACTGCCACACTCTTTCTCAATGGCGCGCCGCGCGAACAGCGTAGTCTGCATATTGAGTGGGATGCGCTGCCGAAAGCGGAACATGTCTTTCACGATACCCAAGCGGTGGGTTCGCTCAAGTACAGCTTCCTTGCCGAAATCGGGGCCGTAATGGTAATGCTCCTGCGCCCAGTAACTGGCAGGATTGTCGGAGATGGCGTTGGGCGAGACATAGGAGTAACCGTTGTAGAGTATGCAGTCCGGCTCGCCGTGCCGCGCGAGTGCCTCATCCAGTCTCCGCAAAGCACCCGGTAATAGATAGTCATCGTCCCCCATCATCAGAACGTAATCGCCGCTGGATGCCTGGAGGGCGGCAGTCCAGTTTTCCGACACGGAGATCGGTGTGGACTGGCGAATTACCTTCAGCCGTGGATCACCTGAAAATCCGCGAACGATGCTCTGCGTAGCGTCCGTGTTGGCATTGTCGGAGATGATCAGTTCGAAATCGTCGTGATCCTGCTCAAGTATTGAGCGGATGCAGTTATCGAGGAAATTGCCACCATTACGTGTGGGCAGCAGAATGGAAAATTTCATTTGGTGGTCTTTCGAAATACCAGTGTGTAAGCGCTTCCCTTGGGATCATGAGATTCAAAAGGAGCCAGAACAAAGCTCAGAGCGTAACCCATCACAAAAGCCGCACGCTCCAGCCATTTTCCGCGCACGTGGTTCATCAGCAGTCTTTGCCAGCCAAAGCGGTTCCAGCGTTTTGCGTCACTGTCCGTTGTCGTGAAATGAAGGCGTTCGAGGCCCAGCGTTTGTGCATATACCGTGAGGGTTTGTGCCGGTAGCAGATAAAGGTGGCGGGGAGCGTCCAAGTGTGGCCACTCCTTATCCATGACGTGAAATTGCCAGGCATCCGGGTTTGGTGCCGCGAGGATAAGAATGCCGTCCGGGGCCAGGTTGTTCACTACTGCGCTGAGCAGCGTCCAAGGATCCGGCAAGTGCTCAATGACGTGCCAAAGCGCGATAACATCATGGGCACCCAAGGCAGAGATTGCCTCGTGTGGTGTTGCGCTGCACAGAGCATTGACGCCAACGACCCGGTTCAAGTAATCGCAGCAACGCGCGTCCATCTCGATCACATCCACCTGAAATCCGGCCTGCTTTGCCTGGAAGGCAAAAGTGCCGTAAGCCGGGCCGATTTCCAGTAATCGGCCCCCTGGAATGAAGCGTTGGATCGTCTCGATCTTGAAAGGATCGGCAGCGGCGACTGCCGCGAGTTGCTTTAGCGTCGGCAACTCATAGTAGTCGTTGGGGTAATAGTCCCCCAGGTTAGCTGGCACGTTGTCAAGGCGAATCAGTCCACAGCGTGCGCAACGCAAATAGCGGAATTCGCTCGTGCCAATACGGCGGTTTCGGTCATTTACGCGAAACCAGTCAGTCTCGTTTCCGTCACAACCAGGTGTGTGGTGAGTTTGTATCATGATGTGGTTTATTATGCTCTGGAGACTCGTCGGAACATGTGAGTGAAATCGGCGCGGATACCCGCACCGAGGAGAAAATAACCGAGTCCACCGTAGACAAGAACAGCGGAAACGAGTCCAATAAGCTCAATCCATAAACCGGACGGCCAATGGCTCACGAACAGCCGCGCGATTCCAAATATCGTGCCGCCGAGCAACGCGAACGGCAGCAACGTGCCGGGAAACCATGGCATGGCCGGAATGTTCAGGATCGTCCGATGCACCATCGGCAAGATAACCAACACATAGCTCACATTCAGCAGGAGCCAAGCACCCCCGGCCCCGTCAATGCCCCATACACCGATCATCCAATACAGAACTGGCGCGTAGCACGCCGCACTCAGAGCGCTAATCTTGAGAATCAAACCCACTTGCCGACAAGCTACCGCCACGGTGAAGGCATTGGAAACCGCCGCACTCATCCAGAACCCTCCGGCGAGCAGGGCCAAAGAGCGCCAGGCGCCAGCCGCGGCGTCCGGGTTTACCCAGACTGCCAAGAGGGGTTCACCGAAGAAAAGGAGGGGGAATAGCACAAATCCGGTAGCGAACAGCGTCACCCGGTTGGCGTTGTCGTAACGCCGCAGCAGCGTCTCCCATGCATCAGCACCATGGGCGGCCGCGAACGACGGCATCATCGCGGTACTGATCGCCGATAGGATCAGCGAAATAGCGGTGGCCGCGTGATAGGCCAACGAGTAATAACCGAGATCCGCAAGCGGCAGCATCTTGCTAATCAGCAGGCGATCGATCTGGGTGATCCCCATAGCCAACACGGCGAGAGCACTCATACTGAGAGAAAATCCCCAAACGGCGCGCAGTGCGGGCAGCGAAAAGCCCGGCCGCCAAATCATGGCTGGCACGGCCTGGCGACAGACCACCGCGTAGACCAGAACCTCAATCAGCGCGCTAAAGGCGGTCCAAGCCAAGAACGCACCTAGATCACGCCAAGTTAACAGCACTAGGATGCCACCCAGCAAACGCACGGAGACAACACCTACCTTGACCACGTTCAATATGTCCATGCGCTGCACACCAGCGAGCACACCCGAATAAAGCGCAACCGGCCAGCGCAGCGCGAGAAAAATGGCGACCACCTGAATTGCTTGCTCCAAAACAGCGATGTCCGCCGATTTGGGGTTGAACCAGGCACTGGCGATGCTTCCAGCGGAAGTGAAGAAGATAAGGCCAATAACGACCGCCAGTCCCCAATAAAAAGTGATTGCCGTACGCAACAGGGGCTGGCTCCTCCTTCGATCGGATGAATGATCCCCTGCGAGTTCCCGCGTGATGGTGCTGGATAGGCCCAGATCGAGCACGCCGATCGCGATTTGTAGCACCGCGATGAACCCAATCACGCCATAGGCCTCCATGCCGAGCAGGTTGACCTGCAAAGGCGTGATGGCAAGGGTAAGCACCGCGACCCAGGCGCCACCCGCCAGATTGGCGAAGATATTCCGTTTCAGAGTCGTCATGCGCGGGGCCTCATGGGGAGGCTAGGCACATCGTAGTTGGTCACGCCACCAGGCGATGGTTTCATCCAGCCCGCTAACAAGACCAATTGCTGGCTGCCACCCAAGCTCCCTATTCAAATGTCGGACATCGGCGAGCAGCAGGGGTGGCTCTTGGGGTGGCATAGGGCGGGCACCCAGTCTCAAGAGTTCAGGACGGCCGATCTTTGCCGAGATTCTTTCGACCACATCCCTAATCGCCACGGCCTCGCCGGAAGCTATATTGACCGGCCCCTGCACCTCCGAGTCCAACAAGGCGGCGAAGGCGGAGGCCACATCGGCTACGTGCAGGAAATCCCGCACATGTTCACCGCTGGAACACAGAGCGGGTTCTCCCAGCAACAGCGAACGGATGACCGATGACACCAGCCGTAATGGATGTTCGTGGGGACCGTAAAGAAAGAATATCCTTCCCCAAGCGCTACTCAGTCCGTATTGCCGACTGTACGCTGCAAGCATGGTTTGCAGGGAATGTTTGCAGGTTCCGTAGACTGTCGCGGGAGCCAGGGGAGTCACATCCTCCGAACACCAGCCATAGCGCCAATCGTATTCCGCGCAGGTTCCGGCCATGACCACGCGTTGTCCGCCCTGTGTGGCAAAGGCATGGAGCAAGGCGAGGCTCGCTCGTACCCATTGAAAGTTTTCCGGTGCAGACCAATAGCGTCCGGGCTCGGCGTACCACGCCAAGTGCAGCAGGTGCGTGGGTCGCACCTCGGCCAAAAGCTTCTCCGCTGCACCGTCCTCGAACAGGTTCACAGCGTGCCATTGCACGTCGTGTCCAGTCTCGTGCCCCGCACGCGACAGGGCATGTATCTCAAATCCCGCATTGCGAAGGACAGGCAGGCAATGTCTGCCGATGAAGCCCCCAGCACCCGTTAGTAGCACCCTTTTCAGAGGAGGTTCGGCGTTCATTTTTAGCTGTTCTATCAATTTCCGATTTTCCGTTCCGGTACTGCCGTGACAAATCGTCCATCCCATTCTCGAATGTAATCAAGCTGCGTCATGACTTCCTCACGCAGATTCCAGGGCAAAATCACAACGAAGTCGGGTTTTGCATTCTGCATGTGTGATTCGTCAACGATAGGTATACGGCTGCCCGGCATGTACTTGCCCTGCTTGGCTGGGTTGCGATCCACTACGAACGGGATGAGGTCGGGGCGGATTCCGGCGTAATTCAGCAGGGTATTGCCTTTCGCCGCTGCGCCATAAGCGGCCACGGTTTTGTCCTGGCGCTTGGCTTCCAGCAAGAAAGCAAGAAAGTCATTCTTGACCTGGTCTGTCTTGGTCTGGAAGCCGGTGTAATAGTCGGCACTGAGCATGCCTGCCTGCGCTTCGCGCTGGAGCAGTTCGTCTACCCGGGGGCTGCGTGGTTGCTGTCCCGCATCACTGCGCTGGGCAAACACACGCAGGCTGCCGCCGTGGGTTGGATGTTCTTCCACGTCGAACACGGTGAGGCCATTGGCAGAAAAAATACGGTTGACAGCCGTAAGCGAGAGGTAGGAAAAGTGCTCGTGGTAGATGGTGTCGAACTGGTTTTCCGCGATCAGCTTGAGCAGGTGGGGAAATTCAAAGGTGGCCACACCTAGCGGCTTCAGCATTACGGCAAAGCCCGCCACAAAATCGTTGATATCCGGAACATGCGCAAGCACGTTGTTGGCAGCTGTGAGATCGGCCTGCTTGCCTTGGACAACCAATTCCTTGGCCAGACGAACACCGAAAAAGTCTTCCACTATAGGAATGCCCTTGGCCCGTGCCGCAGCGGCAGTGCTGGCAGTGGGCTCAACACCGGTGCAAGGGATGTTGTGCGCTTTGACGTACTGCAGCAAATATCCATCGTTGGCAGCGACTTCAACGACGTGACTGTCGGCAGTTAGGTCGAAGCGCGCCACCATGTCGGCCACATAGCGTTCGGAATGCGCAAGCCAACTGCTGGAAAAACCGCTGAAGTAGGCATATTCCGCATCGAACAGCTCATTTGCCTGGGCGAAATCCTCGGTCTGCGCCAGCCAGCAGTGTTCGCACACCAGCACGCGGAGCGGAAACCATTTTTCCGGCGCGTGCAGGGTCTGCTCGGTGAGATAGGCGTTTGAGGGCGGCGCGCTGCCCAAGTCCACCAAGGGCAGTTTGAGTTCCGATCCGCAGTGGCGGCACTTCATGGCGCCACCCCGGTGAAGTCATCGCCCACCAAAGGATGCGCGGCATCGCGCGGCGACAATCCGGCAACCGGCAACGGCCACTGAATGGCAAGCTGGGGGTCCTGCGCATTCAGGCCGCCTTCGGCCCCCGGTTGATATGTATGGGTATGGAAATACAGCATTTCGCAGTCGTCGGTGAGGGTTTGAAACCCGTGAGCAAAGCCCTCCGGGATGACGAGGGTTTTGTGGTTGTCCGCACTGAGCAACTCAGCATGCCAACGCAAAAAAGTCGGCGAATTATGGCGCAGGTCCACGGCGACATCAAAAACTTGCCCGCGCAGGCAGCTCACGAACTTGATCTCGGCATGAGGCGGACGCTGGTAGTGCATGCCGCGCACGGTACCGCAGGATGCAGTCATGGTGTGGTTGATCTGGGCGATGTGCTTGCCGGGGGCGAGCGCCTGCAATTCCTCGCCACAGAAAAGCCGCTCCAGATAGCCCCGGCTGTCTCCAATGGGTTTGCGTTGCAGGACCCGCAAGCCGGAAAGCGGTGTATCCAGTATGTCGAAGCGGGTGCTCATGCCTGCCTTGCTGCCGCCTCGTATTCCTGAATCTGTTGCAGGCTGATGGCGGCCATATCTGAGCCTTGTTTCCAGGCCTGATGCCAAGCCAGCGTCATGCCTAGCGCATACTCTAAATTCCAGCGTGGACGCCATCCTAGCTGGGCCTTGGCTTTGGAACTCTCCAGCTTGAGCGTGTTTGCTTCATGCGGCTGCGGCGTAGCATCGCACTGCCAGGCAGCATCGGGAACCTGGCTGCACAGATATTCGACGATCCATTGCACGGGCCGGGCGTCAGTTTCTTCGGGGCCGAAATTCCACGCTTCCGCAAAGCTCGGCCCTAAAGTGAATAGCTTTTCAGCCAAGGTGAGATAGCCGGACAGCGGCTCAAGCACATGCTGCCACGGGCGCGTGGACAGCGGCGAGCGAATGGCAAGGACCTGACCTGCATCCAGCGCCCGCAGGAAATCCGGAACAAGCCGGTCGACAGCCCAATCGCCGCCGCCGATGACGTTGCCGGCACGGGCGCTGGCCAGATGGATACCTGCGGACTCAAGGAAAGAGCGGCGGTACGCGGCCGTGACCAGTTCGGAACAGGCCTTGCTACTTGAGTAGGGATCGAAGCCGCCCATGGCTTCGTTTTCGCGATAGGGCCAGACCCATTCGCGGTTCTCGTAGCATTTGTCGGTGGTGACGTTGACCACGGCTTTGACGCTGGGTGTCTGACGCACGGCTTCAAGCAGGTTGACGGTCCCCATGACATTGACGGCATAGGTCTCGATAGGCGCAACATAGGAATAACGCACCAGCGGCTGCGCAGCCAGATGCAAAACGATGTCAGGCCGGGCCGCTTGCATGGCCTGAGCGAGCACGGCTGCATCGCGTATGTCGGCAATCGTGCTGTTGGCCAAACGGGCTTGCAGATTTGTAACCGTAAAAAAATTGGGTTCCGTTGGCGGCGCCAGTGCATAGCCATGGACTTCAGCGCCCATATCGGCCAGCCACAAGGCCAGCCAGCCGCCTTTGAAGCCAGTATGGCCGGTCAGGAAAACCCGTTTGCCGCGCCAGAACACCCGGTTCATTGCCATTTCTTCCACGGTGCCTTGCCAGATGCCCAGAGGTCTTCGAGCAGATTCTTTTCGCGCAAGGTATCCATAGGTTGCCAGAAGCCATCGTGCTCAAAAGCCATCAATTGACCCTCAGCCGCCAGGCGAGTCAAGGGTTCACCTTCCCAGCTGGATTGATCACCCGCAATCAGGTCAATGCATTTGGGCGAGAGCACAAAGAAGCCACCGTTGATAAGACCACCATCACCCCGAGGTTTCTCGGTGAACCCGGCCACTTTGGCACCCTCCATTTGCAAAGCGCCGTAACGTCCCGGTGGTTGAACAGCGGTAACAGTTGCCAATTTTCCATGCTGCTTATGGAATGCGATCTCGCCCGATATATCAACGTCCGACACTCCGTCGCCGTAGGTAAAGCAAAATGCCTCTTCATCCTTCACATAATCGGCTATCCGCTTCAAACGTCCACCAGTGAGCGTCTCTTCACCGGTATCCACCAGCGTCACGCGCCATGGTTCGGCTTTGCGCTGGTGGACTTCCATCCTGTTGTGCTCCATGTCGAACGTGACATCCGACATGTGCAGGAAATAGTTGGCGAAATATTCCTTGATAACATAGCCCTTGTAGCCACAGCAAATCACGAAATCATTCACCCCATGGGCGGAATAGAGTTTCATGATGTGCCACAGTATCGGCTTGCCGCCGATCTCGATCATGGGTTTGGGTTTGAGGTGGGTTTCCTCGGAGATACGCGTCCCCAAGCCACCTGCCAGAATGACGGCTTTCATTTACTGTATTCCTTGTTCATGCAACCTTGATTCATCTGCGCCAGCCCTGCTTCCAACGTAACCGGGAGAAAATGGAGACACCAATTCCCCCGGCAGGTTGGGATGTTGATGCACGATACCGCCAACGAAGTGACCGAGCCGAGCCGGTTATAGGGGGTTATGCGGCGAATGCTCAAGGTGCGGTACCGGCCGACGGGCTTTGTGTTTGCGTGTCTGGCTGGCATTTGGCCCCGGAGGATTCCAGCTCGCTTTTCAGGGCCTCGATCTCGCGCCGGATGGCTTCGAATTCGGCTTCCTTGCGCTTGAGGAAGGCTTGGGTGATGCGGGTTTTTTCTTCCAGTCCGGCGGGGGTGAGCAGGTAGGCGTACTGGCGTTTGTTCTGGTTTTTGCTGAAGTTGCCCAGCTTGACCAGGCCTTTTTCAATCAGGGCGCGCAGGCAGTAGTTGGCCTTGCCGAGGCTGACGCCCATTTGCGCGGCAAGCTGGCGCTGGCCGAGGCTGGGGTTGGCCTGCAGATGCCTGAGCATTTGCAGGCGCCAGGCTTCGGGAGGGGTGCGGGGGGTGGTGTTCATTTTTGTTGGGTGGATTGTACGGTTTGGGGGGACAAGGTTCAAGGGGATGAATGGGGGATGTTGTGGAGCACCCGCAAGGGAGCGGTGCGACATTCGCCTTGCCTTTTTAACCTCTCAGAACCCGCCGCAGCCCGGCGCGAACGGCGGCCAGCTTGGCAGCGGCTTCAGGATCCTGGCCGGCATTTTGCAGGGCGCGGCGGACAAACACGAACAGCAACAGGGCGAAGCCGCTGGCCAGCGTGGCCAGGATGGCGATCTGCGCCTTTTTGGGTTTGGACTTGCGCTCCGGCGGCTCGGCCGCATCCACCACCTGGATGACGGTGCCCTCGCGGGATTCGTCGATTTTGGCCAGTTCGTATTGCCGGGCGATCTGCTCGAACAGCACTTCGTTGTATTTGAAGTCGCGGTAGCGGTTGATGTAATTGGCGTTGCCGCCGGTGGGCCGGCTCTGATCGGCCTTGGCCAGTTGGGCGCGCAGGGCGGCGAGTTCCTGCTGGGCCTGGCGGAAGTCGGGACTGTTTTCGGTGAGGTAGCCGCGCATGCTGGATAGCTGAACTTCCTTGGCCACGACCTGGGCCTTGAGGGTGGCGAGGCCTTCGCCCATGGCTTCGGGATTGAATTTCAGCAGGGTCTCGCTGACGCCGGCGCCGCCCAATGCGGTTTCGGCGCGAACCAGATTCTGTTTGGCCTTGGCCAGTTCCTTTTCGAAGAACAGGCGGCGCTGCTGCGCTTCGGTAAGCGCCAGGCTGCCGTTCAGAGTGGAGAGTTCCTCGACATAGGCATTCGCCATGGCGGCGGCGCGCTTGGGGTCGTGGTCGTCGACTTCGATGGTGATGAGGCCGTCTTTGCCGGCGCTGATGCTGGATTTACCGGCCAGGTTATTGCGGGCGTCCTCGCGATACGCTGCTTTGTACACGTCCATCAGCTTGAAGCGGTCGATCATGCGGTCGGCGATGGTCCGGCTCTTGATCAGCCCGACGTACATGTCGGCCGGGTTTTTGATGCCGGCCACCGCACCGGCTGCGCCGGCCAGCGCGCCCAGTTGGGCCAGTGCTGCAGCGGCGCCGCTTTGCTGCTGCTGCGGCGTGACGATGCGGGTGGTGGCGGTGAAGGTGGGGGTGACCAGGAAGGCCCCGCCCAGGGCGGCCAGCCCGATAAGGAGCGGACCCAGGATCAGCAGGCGGGCGTTTTCGGCCAGAACCTGCAGGATGTCCAGCAAGCTGATTTCGTCGTCTTCTTGCATGCTGGATTGCTTCGCCGAGTTTATGTCCTTCTGGGTGCTCGCAATGACGGGGCTGTTGTTTTCTGTCATGGTGCGCCCCTTATTTCAAGGTATTCCAGGCGGCGGCGCCCAGACCCAACTGGTAGAGGATCTGCGTCCAGTCCTTCAGGCCGGTGACGAACTTGGTCCAGCCGGTTTGGCGATCCAGTTTGGCGGGCACGACCACGGTATCGCCCGGCATCAGTTCGATGTCGTCGAAGCTGCTCATGCGGAACAGGCTGTTGCTGTCGTGCGCGGACTTGACGCTGCCATCGGCGCGCAGCACGAAGGCGTTCTTCGGCTCGGCGTTCTCGCTCACCCCCGCGGCCTTCAGCACATCGCCCACGGTTCGGCCGGGGCGGTAGATGATGGCGCTTTCATTGAGCACCTCGCCCACGGCGGAAACGAAGCCCGGCTGGCTGGGGATGTAGATGGCATCGCCGTCTTCCAGCGGCAGCGCCGGCAAAGCTGACAAAGCCACATTGGCCGGCGGCAGCTCCAGGCTGACTCGGCCGTTGCTCTTGAGGGTTTTCATGCGGGCGAGTTGCTGCTGTTGCTGTTGCAACTGTTGCCGCTGCAACGCAAGCTGGGTTTGCGCGTTGCTATCGGCTGCGACATTGGCAGTCAGCCGGCCCGACTCGCCCTGCATCTGCGATTCCAGCCTGCGGATGACGGTGTCGAGGTTTTTCTGCTGCTGCTGGCGCACCGATTCGCGCGTGAATTCGGCGCCATACAGATAGGCGTTGGGGGTGACGCCGCCCAGCCGCGCCAGCAGTTGCGGCAGGGTTTCGCCCGCTTTGACCTGATAAAACCCGGGTGCGGCGACCTCGCCTTCCACCCGCACCAGGCGGGTCTGGCGGTCCTGCGGCACCCGCAGGTCTTTCTTCGACAGGATGGTGACAATGTCACCCGGCTGCAGGAGCAGGTTGTGCTGGGCGTCGCCGTCGATCACGGCGCGCCCCAGGTTGAAGGGAATGAGCTTGGTGCTGAGGGTGTCGCGGTCAAGGCGCTCGATCACGGCGTAGTCCCAGTTGACCTCATCCAGCAAGTTGCGCACGCCCCATACCAGCGTGGCTGCATCGACTTTGTCCGATTTGTCGCTTACCGCCTTGATTGGTGTGATTTTGTCGCCCCGCTCCACGCCGGTCTTGCCTGCTTCTTCAAACTGCACCAGCAGGTTCTTGCGCTGGTAGTAACCGGGGGTGATCAGCGCTTCGCGGTCGGGGATCAGGTCGCGGATGCGCATGCCGTCGGTGTAGGGATAACGCAGGGGCTCGGCCACGTTGCCGCGCAGGGTGACGGCGTTGGCGAACTGCGGGCTGATCTCGAACAGGGTCAGGATGTCGCCGTCGCGCAGGGGCCGCTGCAGGCCGGCCTTGTCGAGCGCAAAGTCTTCGACGTGACGGGGTTTGTCGGCGGCCGGCTCGATCCGTTCCAGCAGGGCCTTGGCGGGGGTGGCCAGCACCGACAGTCCGCCGCCCAGCGCCAGCACGTCGCCGACGCTGTCGGCGCCCTTCAGTTCGTAGATCGCCGGCTGCTCGAATGCGCCCAGCACGGCCACGCGCGGGCCGACCGGCGGAATGACGATGACGTCGCCGGGCTGCAGCGGCATGTCGCCGCTGCGGTCGCCGCGCGCGATGAAGTCGTAGAGGTCCATCTTGCCGACGACGCGGCCGTCGCGCTTGAGCTGGATGTTGCGCATCGAGCCGTTGCTGCCGGGGCCGCCCACTTCGAACAGGGCATTGATCAGGGTGGAAAGGCTGGAGACGGTGTAGGTGCCCGGCTGACGCGCCTGGCCGACGACATAGATCTGGATGCTGCGCAGGCGGCCCAGCGTGGCGTTGAGGTTGAAGTTGGTGAAGACGCGGCCGATCTTGCTGCGCAACACCGATTCCAGATCGCCGGCGCGCACGCCGGTGAGATTGATCACGCCGACCCTGGGCAGATTGACCTGGCCATGGCGGTTGATCACCAGGTTGAGTTCGGCATCGATGGCGCCCCACACCTGCAAGCGGACTTCGTCGCCCGGGCCGAGGATGTAGTCGTTGGGCACCGGCGCCTGGGAAACCGGCGCATACCCCGCAGGCGCGCTGAACAGGTTGTGGCCATACACGGGCAGTTCGCGGCCGGTGGCCTGCTGCACGAAGCGCTGGAAGTTGCTCGGCTGGTCGTTGGCGCGATCGCTTGCGGGCCGCGGCGCATCGGGCTGCTGGTCAGCGGTGTCCGTGTCAGCAGGGCCGGGGGCTGCCCTGATGCCCGCGGACGCAGCAGGGTCGAGGGACAGGCTGCTCTTGAGGCCGATGGACGCCGGGGCAAACTGGGTTGCCGATGCGGGTGCAGCAGATGCGCCGGGGGTCATCTGCCCGAAGGCCGCAAGGCTGACAGCCCACAAGATCGATGCCAGGAAGGCACTGCGTTGACACTGAACTCTCATCATCTCCCCTGTGCTGCGTTGTTATGGGTTGAAACGTTACACACACTCAACTCCGTTATACCGGACTGATCCGGCATCCAGCGCGGCTTCGCCGCCCTATTAATAGTCGCTCCGCGACGCTGGATTCCGTGTCGGGCACGGAATGACGGCGGTGCATTGACGCCGGCTTCCTCTCCGACACGGAATGAGAATATCCGCTATTCATACCGATATTCGGGCCGGCTGAATTCATACATCAGGCCGAGACCCATCACATTGCTGTCCAGCTTTCCATCCAGCGCGATGACCCTCCCCGCTTCCAGGCGGGCCGCAAACTGCTGGCTGAGCCGCCAGGTGAGGCCCACCTGCGGCTGGACGATGGCGCCGCCGCCGACGTCCACCCCGCCGCCACCGGCCGCCCCCGCGGCAACCTCCGCATTGAAACTCAAACGGCCATCTTCACGCAAGGGAATCTCCCAGCCGGCACCGATCAAGCCGACGGCATAGCCGCCGGCGTCGCCCGCATAGGCGCCGTGGGCCTGGCCGGTGAGGTAGAGGGAATCGGTCAGGAATTTCTCGATCTTGAGGCCGATCAGGCTCAGATCCTGATCGCCACCGGTTTTGCGGGCGGCAGCAAAATTGGTGTGCTGCACGCCGGCCAGCCGCCATTTGGCCAGCCGCATCCCATCGACACCCGGCTCACCGCGCCCGCCTGCGGCGACTTCGCCCACGCGATAACCCAGGCTCAGGCCGTAAAAGGTGGCGCCAAGGCTGCCGGCGCTTTCGATCCGCCCGCCTTCCAGCCCCAGCTTCAGGGAGGGCGTGAGATCGTAGTCCAGCCCCACGCGCGCCTTGGCAACCAGGCCGCCGCCGGTGTCGACCTGACCGCCGCCCGCGCCGCCTGCGGCGAGGCTGGCGCTGAGGTGAAGACGCCGGCTCATGAGCGGGACGCGATAGCCTGCCCCGGCCAGCAACTCTGCAAAACCGTCGGACTGGCCGCCCATCGCGCCGGCGGTTTCGACAAAAAAGTAGCGATGCGCATCGAGATGCCTGCGATATTCGAAACCGACGCGCTTGAGCGAGGCCGTCATCGCGGCGCCCGAGGTGGTTTTGGCGCTGCCGGCGGGCTGGTATTCGCCTGCGGTGGCGAGCCATTCCGCTTCCCGCAATTTCAGGCCAAAGAGGTCGTTTGCATGAACGGTCTTGCCGGCGTCGCTGGCACGGCCGTAATGGACGTCGAACGGGATGCCGAGGGTGAGGTTGAGCTGGGTGCTGTCGATGCCGCCATTGGGGAACTTGACGTACGACACTCCGGCGCCCAGCATCACGCCGCCCATGTCGCGGCTGATGCCCAGGTGCGGACGCACCATCATGCCGCCGCCCTGCGGGGCCGAGCCGCCCCCGCCGCCGCCGACGAAAAGACCGGCATCAAGCAGCCATTTCGAGGCGAAGCGCTTGCCGGTGCCGACGGTGAAGCCGCCGGTAAAGAAGCCGCCGCGCTCGCCCGCCAGGGCACCAAAACCGGCGGCGCCGACATACCAGTCGGGGTGGACGTTGACGAGGTAATGCACGCCGGCCAGTCCCATGGTTTCGGATGGCCCGATGTCCAGCACCTCGTAGCTCATGCGCAAGAGGGCGGGTTTGCTGCGCAGGACTGCGGTCTCGGTGACGTCGTCGGCCCATGCCGGGGCCGCGATGCACCCGATGCCGAGCAACAAGGCTATCACTGAACAAATCGTCACCCCGGCGAAAGCCGGGGTCCATGCGTCTGATTTAACTGGATTCCGGCATGCGCCGGAATGACAAATATGGACTTGTTCAATGTTTCCCAAGTTGCACAGGCGTGCGGCGTGATTCATCCAGGACATCAGCGCGCGAGGGCCTTGATCTGTTGGCTGGTCTGGCCGAAGCGCCGTTCGCGCTGCGCATACCAGGCCAGCGCCTGCTCCATTTCCGCCGAGTCAAAGGCCGGCCAGAGCGTATCGGTGAAGTACAGCTCGGCATAGGCGCTCTGCCACAGCAGGAAGTTGCTGATGCGCTGCTCGCCGCCGGTGCGAATGACCAGATCCGGGTCGGGTGCATAGGCCATTGCCAGATAGGGCTTGAGATCGATGTCATCGGGGCTGACCTGCTCCGCCACCGGCGCGCCTTCAGCTTGGCGAGCCTTCAGCCAGCTGCTGAACGCCTGCTGGATATCCCAGCGGCCGCCGTAGTTGGCCGCGATGGTGAGGGTAAGCCGGTCGTTGCCGGCGGTTCGCGCTTCGGCAGAAGCGATCAATGCCTGCAGACGGGGGTTGAAAGGATGAAGGTCGCCGATGACCCGCAGGCGAATGCCGTTCTTGTGCAACTTGCTGACCTCGCCCTCCAGCGCGCTGACGAACAGCCCCATCAAATGGTTGACTTCATCCACCGGACGTTTCCAGTTCTCGGTGCTGAACGCGAACAGGGTGAGATAGCGGATATTGCGCGTGATGCAGAATTCGACGGCATCGCGCACCCGCTTGACGCCGCGCGCATGCCCCGCCACCCGAGGAAGATGCCGCTTCTTCGCCCAGCGGCCATTGCCATCCATGATCATGGCAATATGTTGTGGCATTCCCAATGCACTCACTCCCTGAGCTTCAATTCAAACCTGCTCGAAACAACAGTCTACATTAACGGCCCGTTTCGTTTTTTAAGTTCTTATGAAGTCTCCCACCGCTAAACCCCTATGGGGCTTGTAGCTGGGGTTTCCTGGGTCAACGACCAGAGCGCAGGAGTGTTGCCACCCAAACGGCTTACCACGGTCTCACCAGGCGTAGATTGCGTTACCGCAACCGGTTCGGGGCCTTCCGCCCCTACCTTGATCCTTGTGATCCTGCACCGTTTCTTTTCTTTCTGAACACACTTCCCGGACAATAATTGCCGGACGCCACGCATGGCAATAACTTTTGCCGCGTTGTGATCCGCATGGTCGGTGTTCCCGCAGCTTAGGCAGACGAATTCGGCTTGTGATACCCGATTGTCCTGGTGAACGTAGCCGCACGCGGCACATTCCTGCGAAGAGTAGAACGGTGGTACTTCGATAACCAGCTTGCCCTGACGGCGAGCTTTGTACTGCAAATACGTTTTTGTTTATCCCCACGTTGAGGCCAGAATGGATTTATTGAGTCCAGACTTGGCTGCTGCACCGTTTTTGATCCAGCGCCCTTGTTCGTCTTGCTTGGGCTTTGCCCGCTTGGTCATGTTCTTGACCTTGAGCGCTTCGAACGCGAACAGCTTGTAACGCGGATCGTTAGCCAGTGTGCAGCTCGTTTTATGCGCCACATCGCGGCGTACATCGGCACCATAGCGCTGATATCCTTGCTTGCCGCTGCCAGACCTTGCCTGATGGTGCATGACAGGCATCCGAAAGCATCAAATAGAGGGCATGCTGGCCAGGCGGTCTGGGAGCCGATACCATCATGCACATCCTATCTTCTTGTTTTTGTTTGATAATTACTCTCCCCTACAGGCTACCCAGCCGCTCCGTCAGTTCGCGTGTCTGCGCCAGGAACTTCCGTGATTTTTCACCGCAAGCCGTTCCAGATTCTGGAGCTTCCAGCGGATGCCCGGTAGCTCGTGAAGGTGGCCTATTCCCAACAGGTCCCATCACGGCGAATTGTGCACGAGCGAAAGCAGGAATGCACGTTCCGACTCGTCAAGGACACGCGGCAGCTCCTCGGCGAGGCAGGCCCGGGCCGCGAGCAGTTCGTCGAGCTCGACCGTCTCGGCGGTCATGCCTTTGAATGTCCTTTCATAGTCCAGGCGGATGTCGCGCATGGCCGGAAAGAGCACTTCGTGGACGGGCCGATTGTGACAGGCGAGATAGACGACGAAGGCACGGCGGATGCCCGGAGTGATGCCCTCCTCCTCGAAGAGCTGCATCACATCGAACAGGTCGCGGGGATGCTGTCGGTCGAGTGCTGCCACCAGCTTGCCGCCGTAGAGATCCTCCTTAGCGACGAGCGGAAGCTCCAAATCGGCCATCAGGAGGTCGCGTGCCTTGGCGGCCATGGCAACGTTCTGGACGGGGTATACCGTGCCGCGCATCACGAAATTGACTTCGACCTTGACTTCCAGAGCGTCCCGTCGCACCAGAAGCTTGGTCTCTGCCCCGTCGGCGGCCACCACGGCATGCGTTTGGAAACCCCGACCGCGCAAGCGCTCCGCAGCCTGGCGGAGGGCTTGGTTGATCCGATCGAGCGCCTGTTCGCGCGGTAGCCGGTGATCGGTAAACACCAGATCGATATCCACGGACAGTCGCGGCATGTCCCGCACGAACAGGTTGATGGCGGTGCCCCCTTGAGAGCGAAGGTCCCGTCGGTAAAGATCAGCGGCGCCACTCGGGTAAGCCGCCGAGCGGTATCGAGATAGACGCGATTCATGGTTTGAGCACCAGCACGCCATCGTCGAGACGGCCAACCCATGGGCTGCGACTACCGGTCGGCAACTCGGCAGGGTTGAGTTTTGCGACCCACGGCAAGGACAATTCGCGTCCCAATGTCAGGCACAAGCGCACCGTCTTGACGCTGGTGCATCGCTTGAGCAGTTCCTGTAGCACGGCGCCCCGCAGGTGATAGGTGCTCTCCATCAGTTCCCGGGCCTCGCTGAGCGGCTGGCGTACCCCGACCTCGCTCAGGAGTTCCAGCAGGGCGCGCTCGGGAGCAGAGACGAGCGGCGCATCGCTGCGGCCTTCGAAGGGGGCGACGTGCAACAAAGCCTCCGGCGTCTCGTCGAACAGGCGCTTGCGGTGATACTCGGCGGGGAACACCGTCAGAAACCAGTCCGGCAGGCGCGCCGTCTTCCAACCATACAGATGCAGGGTTCCCTGCTGCGCGACATAGTGGCGCACTCCGTGCCAGTCCAGGGCGGATTTGCCGCCGACGTGCAGCCCGGCGATCCCGCGTTCGATCAGCTTCAGGCTGGGATGAAGCAAAAGCCCCTGTTCGGGACGGCGAAAGACACCTTTCGCCAGCCGCACCAGCCATCCGGCCCGCACGTAGTGGACGGCGAGATCGGCCGAGACGCCCAGATGCGCCAGATCCTCCGATGTCACGGGGGCCCCAGGTGCAAGGCGGGCGTAGAGAGATTTTAGTTTGCCTTGCGGTAGCGTAGCCACGCTACGATTATTAGAGTTTTTTGAAAATAAGGCAAGTTTTATTTATTTTTCAGTATCGTAGTTCAGCTACGACTATTAAAGTTATTTAAAGCACTCGGAACACGACAACCCCAAGGACTGAACCCTCATAGGGGCACGAAGGCTGGCATCCCATCCTACGCCTGCACCCTCTTGCGACTGCCCATTGGTTGGCACGACGCTGCCAGACGTCGCTTGGTCGCGACATGA
The DNA here is from genome assembly GCA_947085345.1 of uncultured Gammaproteobacteria bacterium. Taxonomy (GTDB): domain Bacteria; phylum Pseudomonadota; class Gammaproteobacteria; order Burkholderiales; family Thiobacillaceae; genus Thiobacillus. The sequence goes on from CAMTWC010000005.1 coordinate 21,086, forward strand.
CAGGCGTCGGGCAGCGTTCAGTTGAGGTACTGCTCTCCATGCGCTCGGACCCGATACCATCAAGCAACGGCTGGATGGAATGCCCGGATACGCGGCGCGATCTTGTCTCGGAGCTCGCGCGTCGCGATCCGCATGTCGTACTCCGCCTGAAGGTTGGTCCAGAACCGGGGTTCCATGCCAAAGTACAAGCCCAGACGCAGCGCTGTGTCGGCCGTGATCGGACGGCGGCCGTGAACGATCTCGCTGATGCGACTCGGGGATACATCGATGTCGGCCGCGAGTTGGCGCGCCGTGATGCCCATCGGCTTCATGAACTCCTCCAGCAGGATTTCGCCGGGATGGATTTCATCGAGCAGTTTCGCCATGTTCCGTTCCTCTCAAAGGTAGTCCACGATCTCGACCTGATGCGCGCCGTCTTTGCGCCAGACGAAACAGATGCGCCATTGGTCGTTGATCCGGATGCTGTGCTGCCCCTTGCGGTCCCCTTTCAGGGCTTCGAGCTGGTTGCCAGGGGGAATCCGCAGGCTTGCCAGCTCGGTGGTCGCATGAATTTGCAGCAGCTTGCGCCGCGCCACCCGTTCGATGTTCCTGAACCGCAGCACCGGCCGACTGTGGAAAAGCGCCTCGGTATCGGAGCATGTGAACGAATGGATCATGGCGAATGATGTTCCGTATTACGGAATCTGTCAAGCGGGACACACCACCCTGCGCTCACCCGTCCGCCTACCGAACCGCTACCCAGACGGCATGCCACCATCCGGCCAAATCCTCGAATCCACGTCCACAAGCCCGATGCCTTCCCATCCAGTTCGGAGAACGAGTTGGATTCCGGCCGTCATCCCACCCTCAAGGGACAAATGGCCGAAACGGTGGACTTTCGGCCAAAAGCAGGGACATCTGTTCAGGCTACGGTGAGGAATCGAACCGCGCCGCGTCCTGCTCCCTGACGATTTCGTGCCAGCGTTTGGCTGGCTCTGAAGATGCTGCCGGGCTCTCGGCTTCATCACTGGCGGCCGCAGCGGCGCTGCCAACCACGCTGTTGGCCATCTCCCATTCCAGGATCGCTGGTAGTGAGAACCGGAGGTTGCCCACCAGCATCAGGTGTGGAACGCGTTTGCGATTGCGCTCGGCCTGATCGCGGAACAGGTGGATGGGTAGCGATGCTGCTCCGGCGATTTCTTTGGCGGTGAAATAGTTGTCTTCAGCCTTGGCATCAAGGCCCCGCGCTGCTTCTGGCTCTTCCGGTTTGAAGTCCCGTTTGATACCGAGCAGTGTCATCAGATGCTGCGCGCTGCTGTGTTCGAACTCGAGGACGTCGGCCTCGTGGTAACGAACGTGACGGAACAACTTGTGCCAGACCGGCCCTTCGCCATCGAGCCGCCAGCGTCGCAGCGTCTTGAGACTGACCTGCCAGCGTTCGGCCACATGCTTTTCGGTCATCACGGGGTAGTGCATCTTTTTCTCCTGAACAGATGACCCCATGACAACGCTGTTCACCGTAGAAGCCAAGCTCAGTGTTCGCTGATCACCCGGCAGCCGTCTCCGCAATCAACACATCGGCCGGGATGCCCAGGCTCTTGTGCAGTCTGCGGATCATGGCCAGCGTCAGCGGGCGCTTGCGGCTCAGGACTTCGTAGACGCGGTTGCTTTTGCCAATGATCGGCTCAAGATCTTTGATGGACAGACCGCTCTGATCCATCCGAAATTTGATGGCCTCCACCGGATCTGGCGCGGTGATGGGTACGCGCTTGGCCTCGTAGGCTTGCACCAGCGTGGCCAGGATGTCCAGGCGATCTCCCTCAGGCGTGCCCAGATCAGGGTCGGACTCCATCAAGGCCGAAATCTCTTTGAGCGTGGCCTTGTAGTCTGCTTCGGTGTGGATAGGTTGGATGTCCATGTTTTCCTCCGTGGCCGGTCAGGCCATTTCAACGGTTTCGGCGTCCACTGCGTCGTACTCTTTGTGGGTGCCGACAAACTTCACGTAAACGATCTGCAACTTGTACGCAATGGCCACGATCAGCCGGTAGTCATTGCCTTTGATGTTGAAGACCACGCGACGGTTCTTCAGCACGCTGGCGCTGCGGTACTGCGCCTTGATGTCGGCGGGCTGGCTCCAACTCGCACTGGTGGCCTCCTCGTACCAAGCCTTCAGCGGCTGCTCGGCGTCGGGGTAGCGCTCCCAGAAGGCCCGAAGGGTGGACACGGCAATCACTCGCATAGGCCGAAGTGTAGTCCCAAAATGGGACTAAGGCAAGCGACGTTCGGCCGAGGCGGGTGGTCAAGGCGTCCAAGAATGGGTGTGAATGGGTGTGTTTATGGTTGTCCGAGCCGGCGCAGCATTGATCGGCCGGATTTCCGAGATGCTCGTTTCGTACAGGTGGGCACCTACAATGGGGCCGCTTTCGTATCTGGTTCAGATGACGGACGCGGGTTCGGTTCCGCGTTCCACCACCATTCCCAAAAGCCCGAACCCGTTTCGGGCTTTTTTACGCCCGCCCGGAACGCCAGTGTTGGCACGCCTGCGCGGGTTTGCCTCGCGCGCGCCACCCTGCACATTCTCGGACTTTTGGCCCGCTACCGCCTCTCCGTTCTCTGTTTTTCTCTGCTTGCCTCGCGAGCGTGCGCGAGGCCGTGTCGTTATAAATCAATGCGTTACGAACCATGAGTTGGCGATGTAAACTGCCGGGCGGCGGCGACTGAAACGAAAAGAAGCATGTGATATGGCGCCGGCGCTGTTGGGCAAGATCATGCTGGCCCGTTTGCTGGAGTTGTCCTTGCGCCAGTTCGAGCGCTACGTCGCCCGGGTGGAGGCCAGCGCTTCATTTGCCTTATTGACCAGTCCGGTCGGGTAATGGTGGACACCTGGAGCGGGGCGGTGAGGGTGGACGTGGGGGAGGTCAACGCCGCGAGCGCGGCCTGTCTGGGACAGGTGTGCGACCACGCCGGGGGCCTGTCGTTCGTCTACGCCAACACCTGCCATGTGCGCGCGTACCGCTTCGACGAGGCGCTGCTGCGGGCGCTCCCGTCGCGCCAGGCCTTGCCCAAGGAACTGACGGCCACGCTTCATCGGCTGCGTCTCATCAACAGCCGTAACCGGCTCACGCACGCGCTGATCGAAGCGCTGCTCGACATCCAGGCGCCCTATCTGATCTCCGGCGACCCGCTTATGCGGGTGCCGCTCCCTCAGGCGCACCTGTCCAGGCGGCTCGTGGCGCGCGGCGATCTTCCCATGGTCGCGGATGCAGGACGGCTGTCCCGCCTCATCCGCGGCTTGTCGTTCAAAATGACGGATGGAAGGACCCTGCCGTTGAACGTGCTGTTTCCCAACGAGCGGCAGCTTCACTGCCTTCGTGTCGATGCCTTGATCAAAGGCGAAAAAACGCAGATTCGGGAAGGGCAGTTGGCTCGTCCGCTGTCCGACGACGCGATTGCAGCGCTTCTGGAGAGCCAATACGGGGTTGTGCTTTCGCGGCGCTCGGTGGCGGCCATACGGCACCAACTGGCGATTCCTGACTGGCATCGGCGGGGTGATCGCAAGGACTATCTGGTGGCCACGGAAGGATTCTCCCCCTTGCTACCCTTGACGCCGCAGGCGCTGTCCACCGGGGTACCGCCGCATCCGGGCGTGTACGAAATCCGGTCAACGGCGAGCCGGGAGGACGTCGGCGCGCCCGACAATGCCGCCGCACCGGATCGGACGCAGGTGCTCTACATCGGCTCGACGCGCGATCTGCGCAAGCGCCTTTCGGATCATTTGCGTGGCAACAGCGGTAATCCGCTGCTATCTCGCCACATCGCCGAAGGGGTCGCCCGGGTGCGGTTTCGCCCGGTCAGTGAGAATTGGCGTTCGGTGGAACGCGAACTGTACCGGGTATTCTGCGAGACCTTCGGCGCGCCGCCGTTGGCCAACCGCATGCGCCCTTAAGAAACCGCGCCGACGGCCGATGATACGGTAGACCGGCCTTGGCGACCCGGGCAACACAGTACGATCAAAAACAAAACAAGATATGGGTATGGGTATGGAAGAAACCTTGCGCAAGCAAGCACGTCTCGTCGGAATGGGTGGCGGCGAGGGCGGGTGGAATGAAGTCGGTACGCGAAGCGGCCGAGGCCATGATGGCCGTTCTGGGGCTGGACGACACGGCGATCGCCACGCGCAAGGCGTTTCTCGGTTTTTCGGACGCCGACATCGCTCCGCTTCTGAAACTGCACGAGGCATTGTGCGGGCTGGGCCCCGAATTCGCCCGGAACTTCTATGATCACTTGCTGCGCTTTCCGGAAACGCGCCGCTTCATCCCGGACGAGGCAACGTTCACGCGCCTCAAGCAAGCCCAGGCCGAATACTTCGATCAACTGACCGCCGGCGACTACGGCCCGGACTATATCCGCCACCGCCTGCGTGTGGGCATCGCGCACCAGCGCATTGGTCTGGAGACCCAGTGGTATCTGGGCGCCTATGCCAAGTATCTCGTCGATCTGCTCCCCGAGATATTCCAACGGCTGGAAGGGGAGCAAGAACGGCTTGCCGCCATCCAGTCCCTCATCAAGATTGTCCTGCTGGACATGGGGCTGGCGATCGACACCTATATCCACGCCGACCGGCAGGCCATCCTGGCGCTCAAGGAATACGCGGAACTGGTGTTTTCCGCGATTCCCGACGGGCTGGTCGTATTGGCTTCGGATCTGACGGTCCTCTCCGCCAACCGGGCGTTTCTCGAGCGGTTCGATCTGCGGGATACCGACGTGCGCGGCCGCCCCCTGCCGGCCCTCATCGCCGCCGAGGGACTGGAAGCCCGCTTGCGTGAAGTGCGCGACTCTAGCGTGACCCTGCGCGATTTGCCGTTCGAGATGGGATTGGTGGGCGCACAACAGCACATGCCGGTGCGCATCACCCTCACTGGCATTCGTCTTGCGGAAGAAGAAGAAGAAGAAGAAGCCCGTTTGCTCATGATCGTGGAAGACATGACCGAGCAAGCCCGGTTGCAGCAGGCGCTCGAAGAGAGCGAAGCCACCCTGCTGCGCGCGCAGGCGGTGGCCCACATCGGCAGTTGGCGGCTCGATTTCGCCAGCGGCAAGCTTTCCTGGTCGCCCGAGGTCTATCGCATTTTCGGCCTGGATCCTGATGCGCCCATCGGTTATGAAGTTTTCCTCGCCTGCGTCCATCCGGATGACCGCGAAAAGGTCGATGCGGCCTGGCAGGCGGCGCTCAAGGGCGCACCGTATGGCATCGAGCATCGCGTCAAGGTGGGCGGGGAGACGCGCTGGGTGGAAGATCGGGCAAAAATCGAGTTCGACGATGATGGACAGCCACGCAAGGTCGTCGGTACGGTCCAGGACATCACCGAGCGCAAGCGGGCCGAAGAGTGGAAGCAGCACTACATGCAAACCCTCGATTTTCTCATGACCGGCGCGCCGCTCCCGGAGGTGCTGGAGGGCATCGCCGTCTTTGCCGAGCGGCAGGGCGAAGGGGCGCTGTGCTCGATCCTGCTGTTGTCTGCCGACGGTAAACATCTTGTGCACGGCGCCGCCCCCAGCCTACCCGAGTTCTACAACCGCGCCATCGACGGCCTCGCGATTGGCGAGGGCGTGGGTTCCTGCGGTACGGCCGCGTTCACGGGCCGCACCGTGATCGTCGAGGATGTGCTCACCCACCCTTACTGGGCGAACTACTACGATTTCGCCGCCCGCGCCGGGCTTCGGGCCTGCTGGTCGGAGCCCGTGCTGTCCGCCGACGACAAGGTGCTCGGCACCTTTGCGCTGTACCACCGCGAGCCGTGTGCACCCACGCCAGAGGAAATGGCGCTCATTCGCCAGGCGGCCCGGCTCGCCGCGATCGCCATCGAACGCACCCGGCAGCAGGAGGATCTGCGGCTCGCCGCCGTGGTATTCGAACAGAGCGTGGAAGGGATCATGGTCACCGACGCGGCCGAGCGCATCCTGATGGTCAATCGGGCGTTCACGGAGCTGACGGGCTATACGCCTGCCGAGGTGATCGGCCAGACACCGAGCATTCTCAATTCCGGGCGGCACGATGCAGCCTTCTTCCAGGCGCTCAGGCGGAGCCTCGAAGCCGAAGGCCGCTGGCAGGGTGAAATCTGGAACCGGCACAAATCGGGCGAGGTTCGCCCCTTCTGGATGTCGATTGCCACCGTGCGCGACGCGAAAGGCGCGGTCAGTCACCATATCAGCATCCTGGTCGACATCTGCGAGCAGAAAGCCCAGGCGGCGAAGATCGAGCAGCTCGCCTTCTACGACCCTCTGACGGAACTGCCTAACCGCGCCCTGTTCATGGACCGGCTGCATCACGAGCTGGCGGCGGCGGAACGGCGCAATCAGCGCTTGTCCCTGTTGTTTCTGGACCTCGACCGCTTCAAGGAAATCAACGACACCCTGGGCCACGATGCCGGCGACCGGGTGCTGGTGGAAGTGGCGCGCCGCTTCCGGCAGGCGCTGCGGGAGGAGGAAACCCTCGCCCGCCTGTCCGGAGACGAGTTCGTGATCATCGCTTCCGACTCGGGCGAGGCCGCTACGCGCATCGCGGATCGCATCGCCGAAACGCTTTCCGCCCCGGTGGTGGAAGGCCATCAGGGATACACCGTTTCCGCCAGTATCGGGATCGCCGTTTTTCCGGAAGACGGGCGAACCCCCGAAGAATTGCTCAAGCATGCCGATATCGCCATGTATCGCGCCAAGGGCAGCGGCGGCGGTTACCGTTTCTACCGGGCGGAAATGGGCGTGGAACTCGCCAGACGCGTCGAGATCGCCCATCGGCTGGAAGCCGTGCTGAAGCGAGGGCAACTGCAACTTTACTATCAACCCCAGGTGCATTTGGGGAGCGGCAGAATCGTGGGGGCCGAAGCGCTGGCACGCTGGTTTGACGCGGAGTGGGGAATGGTTTCCCCGGCGAAGTTCATCTCCATCGCCGAAGAACGTGGCTTGATCGGCAGCTTGGGTGAATGGGCGCTCGGCGAGGCCTGCCGCCAGGTGCGACGCTGGCAGGAGAATGGACGCCCATTGCCCGGACGCGTCGCGGTGAATGTGGCCGCCAGACAGTTCGAGGACGACGATTTCATCGAGCGGGTGTTGCGGATTCCGTATGAGGCGGGCGTCGAACCTTCCGTCATCGAGCTGGAACTCACCGAGTCCGGCATGATGCGCGATCCGGAACGCGCCGTCGAGATCACCCGCGCCCTGGCCTCGGCGGGGTTTGCGCTCGCCATCGACGATTTCGGCGCTGGCTATTCCTCGCTGGCTTACCTCAAGCGCTTCCCCGTGCACAAACTGAAGATCGACATCTCCTTCGTGCGCGACATGCTGAGCAATCGCAACGATTACGCCATCGTCAGCACCATCATTGCCATGGCCAAGAACCTGGAGATGGAGACGCTCGCCGAGGGGGTGGAACGGGCGGATCAGGCCGATGCGCTGTTGACACTGGGATGCCAGCTGGCGCAGGGCTTTCATTTCGGCCGGCCGGAAGCGGCGGAGGACTTTGCCCGGCGCTGGCTGACAGGGGCGTGAACGCGCAGGGGGCCACCCGCCCCGGTAAAGGTGCCGTTCTGCTCGGCCCATCCAGTGGGCCAAGGGCGGCGCATCACCTGTTCCAGTGCCATGTCGGGCGCATCCACCAACCGTTCGATGACCTCCGGGGCCAACAAGGTCAGACGCAGGATGCGGCGTACCTGCGTCACGTCCAGGCTTTCGGCCTTGGCGATCTCGGCCACCGACGCCGCCCCACCCGTTCCCACCATTGACGACTGACAGGCCAGCGGCAAGCCTGTCAGTCGTCGCCCCTGATCACGGGCAGAAACAGGACATCCGTCTTCGGGGGGCAACGTTCCTGGTGAGTATAATAAGAGCGTATATGTTCATATATTGAGCGAAAAACTGCGCTGCTACGGATTGACACAGTACATTGTGAGCGCCATAATTCTTCCAATAGGAGAGTAATAGCGCCATGGAAATCATAAGCCATCACCTGTCTGGCCTGGGCAAGCTCGACCGCGAGCGCTTGTCCGCCGTCATGCGCGGCACAAAGGGAACGATCACCAATGATCAAGCCGCGAGGATCATGGGGCTTGACCGGGCTGACGCATCGAAGTTGCTGGCACGGTGGTGCAAGAAGGGTTGGCTGTCCCGGGTGGCCAGAGGGCTTTACGTGCCTGTGCCATTGGAGGCTGAACGGTCTGATCTTCCCCTGGATGATCCTTGGCTGGTGGCCGTCAGCCTCTACGCGCCGTGCTACATCGGCGGCTGGAGTGCGGCTGAGCATTGGGATCTGACCGAGCAGATTTTTCGGACGACCGTGGTGATGACCACGACGCGCCCACGGAACAGAAAGCCCACGTTCAAAGGGGCAGCATTTTGGCTCTCTACCATTGCCCCGGAAAAGATGTTCGGCCTGAAGACGGTTTGGCGTGGCTCGGTGAAAGTGTCGGTTTCCGACCCCAGCAGAACGATGCTGGACATGTTGTCCGACCCCCGGCTTGGCGGTGGCATTCGCTCCGTCCAGGACATGCTCAGAAACTACCTCGGTTCCGATGCAAAGAACCTCGGCCTGTTGCTGGAGTATGCCGAGCGTCTGGGCAACGGTGCGGTATTCAAGCGCCTGGGTTTTCTGTTGGAAGCGAATACGCCGCAGGAGACCGAGGCCATCGAACGCTGCCAGCGCCATCTGACGATGGGTAACGCTCGCATCGATCCCAAAATGCCCGCCGAGGCCTTGGTGGCGCGGTGGCGGCTATGGGTGCCGCGCGACTGGAAGACGGGTGTGAAATGATCGAGAAGCAGGAAATATCGGAGCTGGCGCGCGAGCTCTCGCTGGATTTGCACGTCGTCGAAAAGGATTACGTCCTCGGTTGGCTGCTGGCCGGCATTGCCGCGAACCCCGAACTTTCGGAAAACTGGGTCTTCAGGGGTGGAACGTGTTTGAAGAAATGCTACTTCGAGACGTATCGGTTTTCCGAGGACCTGGATTTCACGGTGACGGAGGAGACCCCCCGTCGTTGCCAGAACCGAGGGAAGATGCGGTTTAAAGACGCGTATGCAGGCTGGCAGTTTGGGCGGGCAATGGCCAAGCTTGGCATCGAGATGATCCCGGCCTACTCGCCTTAAGGCCCGCGGACGCTCGGAGCGGATGTTCCGCACCCACCAGGATCGGCTGCCGAAGGCGCTGGCCGCGCAGGGCATCACCGACATGGAAGCGGCCAATCGGTACCTCAAGGAGGTCTACCTGCCTGCGTTCAACGCCGAGTTCATGCAGGAGGCCTGCGAGGAAGGCTCGGCCTTCGTGCCCTGGATCGGGGGCAAGCTCGACGACATCCTGTGCGAGCAATATCAGCGGACAGGGCTAAGGACAACTGTGTCGCCTTCGAGGGGATGAAGTTGCAGATCCCGGCCGACCGGTACCGGATGCACTACGTGAAGGTCAAGGTGCGGGTGCATCGCTACCCCGACGGAAAGGGGCCGTCTTCCACGGCCCGCGCTGCCTTGCCCGTTACGACACGCAGGGCCGTCTGCTCAAACCCGAGTTACAGGCTCTCGCGTAAGGTCCGCCGCGACACCGCCAAGGGAAAGCGCTCCAGGATTCCTTTCCCTTGGACAATGAAGCGGACAGTTCTATTTCTTGCCAACATATACCAGCAAAAATTGACTGCTTACCCCCGCTCGATGCTGCCAGACCTTGCCAGAAATATTTAATCTTTTTTCTTGTTTTTTCTTGTTTATCAATAATATACATCGACTTTGTTGCTTGTTCTCGCCAGCCGCTGCTAGACCTCTATTCACTCCCACTCGATCGTCGCCGGTGGCTTGCCGCTGATGTCGTAGACGACACGGTTGATGCCGCGCACTTCGTTGATGATGCGGTTGGAAACCTTGCCGAGCAGGGTGTAGGGGAGTTCGGCCCAGTGGGCGGTCATGAAGTCGCTGGTGACGACGGCACGCAGGGCGACGACGTAGTCGTAGGTGCGGCCGTCGCCCATGACGCCGACGGACTTGACCGGCAGGAAGACGGCGAAGGCCTGGCTGGTTTTGTCGTACCAGGAGATTTCCCCATCGCCATGCGCGCGCAATTCCTCGATGAAGATGGCATCGGCCCGCCTGAGCAGGTCGGCGTATTCGCGCTTCACTTCGCCGAGGATGCGGACGCCGAGGCCCGGTCCGGGGAAGGGGTGGCGGTAGACCATGTCGTGTGGCAGGCCCAGCGCGACGCCCAGTTCGCGCACTTCGTCCTTGAACAATTCGCGCAGCGGCTCCAGCAGCTTCAGGTGCAGCGTGTCGGGCAGGCCGCCGACGTTGTGGTGACTCTTGATGGTGTGCGCCTTCTTGGTCTTGGCGCTGGCCGATTCGATGACGTCCGGATAGATGGTGCCCTGCGCCAGCCATTTGGCCTTGGGCAGCTTTTCGGCTTCTTCCTGGAACACGTGGACGAACTCGCGGCCGATGATCTTGCGCTTCTGTTCGGGATCGGTGACGCCGGCGAGTGCATCCATGAAGCGGTCGCGCGCATCGACGTGGATGACCTTGACGCCGAGGTTGTCGGCGAAGGTCTGCATTACCTGCTCCGCTTCGTTCAGGCGCAACAGGCCGTTGTCGACGAACACGCAGGTGAGTTGCTGGCCGATGGCGCGATGCAGCAGCGCCGCGACGACCGAGGAATCGACGCCGCCCGACAGGCCCAGAATGACTTCGTCGCTGCCGACCTCGCTGCGCACCTTGCCGATGGCTTCGTCGACATAGCCGGGCATGTTCCAGTCGGAGCCGCAGCCGCAGATGTCGTGCACGAAGCGCGCAAGAATCGCCTTGCCCTGCAGGGTGTGGGTGACTTCGGGATGGAACTGCACGCCGTAGAACCTGCGGTCCTCGTCGGCCATGGCGGCGATCGGGGTGGCGGCGTTGCTCGCCATCACCTTGAAGCCGGCCGGCAACGCGGTGACCTTGTCGCCATGGCTCATCCACACGTCGAGTAGCCCATGGCCTTCAGCATTGACGCGGTCCTGGATGTAGCGCAGCAGCGCGGTGTGGCTGCGCGCGCGGATTTCGGCGTAACCGAATTCGCGCTTGGCAGCGGATTCGACCTGGCCGCCCAGTTGCGCCGCCATCGTCTGCATGCCGTAGCAGATGCCCAGTACCGGCACGCCGAGCGTGAACACGACGTCGGGCGCGCGCGGCGTTTCCTCCTCGTACACCGAGTTGGGCCCGCCCGACAGGATGATGCCGGCCGGCGCAAAGTCGCGCACGAATTGCTCGGTCACGTCGTTGGGATGCAGTTCGCAATACACCCCGGCCTCGCGCACGCGGCGGGCGATGAGCTGGGTGTACTGGGAGCCGAAATCGAGGATGAGGATTTTCTGGTGCATGGCAGGAAAACTGGTGAGGAGTGAGGCGTTAGGTGTGAAACGTGTGGGTGGGAGTCGCCTCACTCTTCACCCCTCACGCCTTACTCCACTCGGTAGTTCGGCGCTTCCTTGGTGATCTGCACATCGTGCACGTGCGATTCGCGCACGCCGGCCGAGGTGATTTCGACGAATTCTGCCTTGGCATGCATGTCGGTGATGGTGGCGACGCCGAGGTAGCCCATGCTGGAACGCAGGCCGCCCATCAACTGATGAATCACACCGAGCACGCTGCCCTTGTAGGGCACGCGGCCTTCGATGCCTTGGGGGACGAGCTTTTCGGCGCTTTTTTCGGTGTCCTGGAAGTAGCGGTCGCTTGATCCCTGCTGCATGGCGCCCAAGGAACCCATGCCGCGATATGACTTGTAGGAACGGCCCTGGAACAGTTCGATATCACCCGGTGCTTC
>CAMTWC010000006.1:0-49446 GCA_947085345.1 uncultured Gammaproteobacteria bacterium
ATTGATTACTCTGCCACGAGGACGCCGCGGGCGGTGTCCTGATGGAACTCGCCATAGAACGGATAGTTGCCGGGAGCGAGCGGGCCGACATAAATGCTGGCCTTTGCATTCCCCGCGATCACCTTTTCCCGATTGAGCTGATGGCTTTCGAATTCTTCTGGCGTGCTATCCAGATTGCTCACCACCAGCTTGATCTTTTTGCCGGCCGGCACCTTGATCTCAGCCGGGACGAAGTGATGGTCCTTGATCGTCAGACCGACCTCCAAACCAGCAGCCATGCCGAGGACGGGGAACAGGGCAAAGACGAGGGCAAGCGTTCTCATGTGCATTCCAGGTGTTTACGGATTCGTAACGATAATGGTTCTTATTCTAGTGCACAAGTGTTTTGTAAAAAAACCAGATCGCGATACGAGGAATCGCCTCCCGAATGTGCAGAATTCGCGGCTAGGCTTGCCTGAGGATGGCTTCGACCTCCGCGTCGTCGACCTGCGGAAAGTCGGCATAGAACTGCCCGACTGCCTGAAAGAACATTGGTGCCTGCAGGCATACCACTTCGTCCGCATACGGCCGGATCTTCTCCAGCGTGTCCGGCGGCGCCACCGGCACCGCGCAGATCAGGCGTGCCGGTTTCTTTGCGCGCAGCGCATGCAGCGCGGAAATCATCGTCGCCCCGGTGGCCAGCCCGTCATCGACCACGATTACGATGCGCACCGCAGGGTCGATCGGCGGCCGCAGCGGCGTGTACTGCGCGCGCCTTTTTTTGATGGTGTCGAGTTGGGCCCGCTTTTCCTGCTCCAGATAGGCGGCGGTGCCGCCCGCCGATTCGGCGTAGTCCGCGATATAGGTCCAGCCCGATTCGTCGATCGAGCCGATGGCGAATTCCGGATTGAACGGCGCGCGCAGCTTGCGCACCAGCACCACGTCGAGCTCGCCGCCCAGCGCCCGCGCCAGCCGCTGCCCCATCGGCACCGCCCCGCGCGGAATCGCAAGAATCAGCGGATTCCGCCCCTTGTAGGCTTCCAGCGCGACAGCAAGCCGGTCGGCGGCCTGATTGCGATTGGCGAACATGGCGGACCCCTTTGTGTTTTTGGACTCTTTCATCTTAGGCATGGCGGCCAGCCACGCGAGGAATCCGGTTCATATGTGTAATTTTGCACAATACTGTCTAGAATGTGCATTAAGAACATTCTTGTCGCCAGAGCAAGGAGCGTCATATGAGCCTCGCAGTCGCACACGGCGCCGATCAAGCCAGTGTCCTGGCGGAAGCTCTGCTCAATGCCGGCAAGCAGCTGGGCATGAGACAGGCCGATTTGGGCGACATCATCGGCAAGGATCGCACGGCGGTCAGCCGTGGCCGCATCGACCCCGCCAGCAAGGCGGGTGAACTGGCCCTCCTGTTCATCCGCTGCTATCGGGCGTTGTATGTCCTGGTGGGGGGCGACCCGCGGCACATGCGCCACTGGATGCAGACCGAAAACCTGCACACCGGCGGCGTCCCGGCCGAGCAGGTGAAAAGCGTGCAGGGCCTGATTGCCGTGCTGGAATATCTGGATGCCATGCGGGGCAAGCTGTAAGTGGTCGACTGGGATGCCTGCCTGGCGGACCGCCACACGCTCAAGCTGTCCGGCACGGTGTTCCGTCTGGTCGAAAGCCAGGAACAGGTGGCGACCAACCAGCTGGTCGGTTCGCTCGACCGCCAGGCCCTGCTGGAAGAGATGCTGGAAGCCACCAAGCCGCGCCTGCGCAAGGGTACCGAATCACTGCACTACCTGCTCGCCACGCCGTTCCGCTACCCGCCGCTAAAACACGGTTCCCGCTTCGGCACGCGCAGTGAGCCCAGCCTGTTTTACGGTTCGCTGGAAACCAGGACCGTGCTTGCCGAAGCAGCCTTCTACCGGTTCGTGTTCTGGTACGGCATGGCCCGGCCGCCCGCCGGCAAGCTCGACACCCAGCACACCCTGTTCGGCGCGGCCTATCGCACCGGGAATGGCCTGCGGCTGCAAGAGCCGCCATTCGCCGAGCATCGCGCCGCGCTCGCCAGCCCGTCCGACTGCCGCGCGAGCCAGGCGCTCGGCACGGCGATGCGCACGGCCGGCATCGAGGCGTTCGAATTCGTCTCCGCGCGGGATCCGCAGGCCAGCATCAATGTCGCGCTGTTCTCCCCCAAGGCCTTCGCCAAAAAGGAACCCGTCTCGCAGGAAGCCTGGCTGTGCGAGCTCACCGGCGAGCGCGTCCGATTCCGTGCAGCCCGCGGCCGCGATCTCCACGATTTCCCGCTTGCATTCTTTCAGGTGGCAGGCACGCTGCCGTGGCCGGTGTAGCCCCGGGACAGCAGGCTTTGGGGATGGCAGGTGTGCGCCTGCGGGCGCCAGACGAGGTTCTGCAGGACAGCGATCGCGCGATTCGGCGCTATCCGAGGGAAAATAGGGGGATGCGGCGGAGTAGACGCGGCGGGGAACCCCTACGGCATGAATATGCAGGACAGCTGGTCCCAGCCGACCAGCTGGGACAGCTCGCCATCTGACACAAGCAGCTGGGATAGCAGTATCGGCAGCAGCTGGGATGACTAACATAGCCGATTTACCCAGCGCGCACGTTGTGCTACTATATGACCAACATAATGACTAATCGGAGGGGCGTATGAGCACCGTTACGCTGGCAGAAGCCAAAACTCATCTCAGCCACCTGCTTGACCAGGTCGAGGCTGGCGAGGAAGTCGTCATCACCCGTCGTGGCCTGCCGATTGCGCGCATCACGCCAGTCGAGAAGCCCAAGCAGGCCGTCAAATCTCTCGCCGAGTTTCGCAGTCGCATGCCCCGCTGGCGCAAATCCAGCGCCGAGCTGCTGCGCGAGATGCGCGACGAGGGGCTTTAATGCTGTACTTCGACACCAGTTTTCTGGCCCCGCTCATCCTCGAAGAAGCTACCAGCGCCAAAATCGAGGCCTTTTTCGTCAAGCTCCCGGTGGGAGAGCTGTACGTAAGCCACTGGACCCGCGTCGAGTTCGCTAGCCTCATCGCGCGCGAAGTCAGGATGGGCGGTTTCGCAGAATCTGACGCGCTGCTGGCCATCGCTCAGTTCGACGAACTGGTGACCGACTCATTCCAAATCGTGGCGCCGGGTGTTGCGGACTATGAACTCGCCAAGGAGTTTATCCAGCACTTCGCCACCAAGTTGCGGGCAGGTGACGCGCTGCACCTGGCTATCGCCCAAAACAACGGCGCAAAGACCCTCTACACCCTGGACGAGGGGCTCTTGCATGCGGCCAAGCTGATGAAGGTCCACGCCAGCCGAGGCATCAAAACCTAGCCCCAACCGACCGCCGTGAACCAACAACACAAAAATACCCCGGCCTCGGAAGGTGGCCACGACAACATGGCGAGATTCGGTTTCCGCATGGGCCGCAGCGGCGTCCATGCCAGCCGGACCATGATGTTGGAAGAGCTCCAGACCCTACTGGACGCCCTGCCTGCAAACGCCACCAGAACAGACTATGTCGACGGCGTCGTCGATGCCAACCTGCTCGGCAAGGGCACCGCCAAGGCTAGAGACCTGACGGCCAAGCACCTTGTAGAGCTTTACGGCCTAGACGTGAACCTCTGTCTGTCTGTTCAGAGTCCTCCACCGCCTTTGGCAGCAGGATGCTCCGGCACGGCCTGTCCTGGCCCTGACCATCGCCGAAATCGCGGTGGAAAAGGGAGCCCAAGCTTTGCTTGTACCAGTCAGCTGCCGTCGCCAGTTGTACGACCTGTCCGACGACATGGCCACTAAGGTGGACATTCAGTTCTATCAGGATGCAAGGGACGCGCTGCTGAAGGCGTTGGTGGAGTAGTCGGGCAAAATACCAAGAGGAAGTAGCACGATGTCCCTGATATCCCTATTGTAAGGGTGCCCACGGGGCTATTGAAGGGCCTGGAGACACGGCGGCAACACCTGGACTCATTGAAGGAGCGTCATGGGAGCAAGACCCGCTGCCTGAAATGCGGGTCCCACCTGGTGGAGCGACTGGTGAAGGCCGGGGAGCGGGCAGGCCAGAAATTTCTGGGATGTTCTGCGTTTCCGAAGTGTCGGTTTACCAAGCCCATGAACTCAGACTAGCCGAGCTTCCTAGCCAATTCTTCAGCTTTTGGATGGTAGTAGCGTTTGAGCATCCGTAAATCTTTGTGTCGGCTCACCGCCGCCAGTTCCAGAATGTTTGTGAGCTTCTCGGCAAGGCGTGAAGTCGCTTCGTGGCGAAGGTCATGAAAGCGTAAGTTGGTCAGGAAGGAAGCATCTGGCGTGATGCCTTGCTGGGCGCAATCTTCCAAATATGCAGGGACCTGCGGGCCAAGGGATGTTTGGGCCAGGCATTGATGCGCCGCTCTTCCTGAGCATGCCCCTTCTTTGAGGGCGTCACCTCGATTGAGATAATGTTCCAACGCAGCCCCCAGAGTTGTTCGCTCAGCTTCTGCACGGGGGATGAACACACCACGAACCATTTCTGATTCGATGACGGCAGCCCAAGCCTCAGCTTCTCTCTTCGACTCGAATGTCTTGGTTTGGGCTGGATGGCCTTTACGGCGGATGATTGCTTGGAATTGATACGAACCACGGTTGATGATTGATGCCACAATTTTCTCCTGTAAAAACAGGTATAGGCACCGGCGTTTCAACCCTCGCGGCAGACTGCAGCAAAAATGCAGCAAAAACCTCTGCTACAAAGCACAACGGCCTACGTTTTTACACGTAGGCCGTTGATTTATTTGGCTCCCCGACCTGGGCTCGAACCAGGGACCTGCGGATTAACAGTCCGTCGCTCTACCGACTGAGCTATCGGGGAATAGGAAGCGCGCATTCTAGAGATGGCGCGCTGTTCGGTCAACCCTCAGCCGTCACTTTCCACCTGCAATTCGGGGACGTGGCTGAAGGCGATGCGCATGGGGGCGGCGCCGCGGCCGCGGTGGGCGCCGCCGAAGTACAGGGTGTTGGGGCCGTAGCGCTGGTTGATCTGGTCGAGCACGCTGTTGAGGGTTTCGTGCTGGTCGTCGGGGTCGAACAGGTCGCGCGTGACCTGGCTGTGCTCGACGAGGTGGGTGAGGGTGACGCCGACCTTGAGGATGGGGGCGGGATCGGGCGGACGGCACTGCCACAGTTCGGCCAGCACGGGGTTGAATTTGAGGGTGTCGGCGTGCGGCGAAAAGCGTGCCTGGTCGACCCAGCGGGGGTGGCCGGCGTCGCTCTTCAGGTAATGCAGATGCAGGCCGAGGCCGCCTGCGCAGTAGCCGTAATGGCGCAGCCGCATGGCGGCCTTGTGCAGCAGGCGGTACAGCACGGCCAGCGCGGAATCGGGGTCGCGCAGTTCGGGCGCGAGCACGTGCGAATGGCCGACGCTGGAACGCTGCGTGGGGGCGGAGGCCATCACTTCGCCGCGCAGCCTGGCGTAATAGCGTTCGCCTTCGACGCCGCCCCAGGCGCGGCGCAGGGTGTCGCGGCTGGCGGCGCAGAGCTGTTCGACGCTGTGGATGCCGAGGCGGTTGAGGCGCTGTTCCATCGCGCGGCCGATGCCGTTGAGCGCGCCGAGCTTGAGGCCGTATAGCCGCTCGGGCAGTTCGCTTTGGCGGATGACGACCAGCCCGTCCGGTTTCTGCATGTTGGACGCAGTCTTGGCGAGGAAGCGGTTGGGGGCGATGCCGACCGAGCTGTGCAGCACCTCGCCGACCTGGGCGTAGATCGCCTGCTTGATCTGCTGGCCGAGCCTGACGGCGTTGGCTTCCTCGCGCTCGCTGCCCATCAGCTCGCAGGCCATCTCGTCGATCGACAGCACGTCGCTGACCGGGGTGCACGACTCGACCGCGGCGACGATGCGATGGTGGATTTCAACGTAAGTTGCAGGACGCGCCTGCACGAACACGATGCCCTTGCACAGCTTCCTGGCTTGCCACACCGGGGTACCGGTACGGACGCCGAAGCGCTTGGCGTCGATGCTGGCGGCGATGCAGCAGGTGGTGTCGGCCATCACCGGCAGCACGCCGACCGGCTTGCCGCGCAACTCAGGCCGCAGTTGCTGCTCGACCGATGCGAAGTAGGAATTGAGGTCGACGTAAAGCGAATGCAGGGACATGGCACGACTCCGGATGCAATTGTGACTGCTCGGATCAACCCGGGTTCGCCAGGTTCATCCGTTCCAGCCGCTGGCACAGGGTGTCGATGATGCGGCGCGACAGCGGGGCGGAATGGCGCATCAGCTCTTCCATGATCTGTGGCGGCAGCGCCAGCACGGTGAGTTCGGTGGCGGCCACCACCGAAGCGGTGCGCTTCTCGTTCAGCAGGTAGGCCATTTCGCCGAACAGTTGGCCTTCGTTGAGTTCGCCCAGACGGCGGCGGCCGTCTTCGGTGTTCTTGTAGACGAGGGCGCGGCCGGCGTAGAGGAAGTAGGCGGTGCGCGAGTCGTCGCCTTCCTCGATCAGGGTGTGGCCGGCCGGGTGGATCTGGCCGTATTTTTCCAGCAGGCGATGGCTGTCGCCGAAAACGTAGCCTTCAAGCTTGCTGGCACCTTCGCCGCTGCCGGCCAGGAACAGCTTTTCCAGCGCGGTGATATCGGCCTTGCCATAGGCGTACAGGGCCTCTGCCCACAGATAGAGCAGCAGGAAGGCGAAAAAGGCGCCGATCAGCACGAACACCACGCCGCCAAGCGCGCCGTACAGGCTGAGGTAGTTCTCCAGCTTGAAGAAGGCGCCGAACAGCGCGAGCAGCAGCGTCAGACTCGCAGTGGCCAGCAACGCGAACACGGCGGCGACGCCCGTGCGCGGATGCTGCCGCGGCAGCCGCCAGTAGGCGGCAAACAGCAGCGCCCACACCATGGCAAGGCCGAACAGCGAGTTGAGCGCCTGCAGCACCTGCGCGTTGCCCGTGCCGATGAAGTCGTTCTGCGCCAGAAAGCTTAGCGTCACTTGCGCCAGCGTGGCCAGCCCCATCAGCAGGAACAGCACCGGCAGGATGATCAGCGGCAGCACCCACGACACCACCAGGTTGCGTTTGGTCTGGTCGGGGAAAATGATGCGGAAGGCGCCCTGCATCGTGTTCACCAGCCCGCGCGACGACAGCACCAGGGTGGCGAGGCCGACGCCGCCGGCGGTCAACTGGGTCTGCTGCGGGATGAAGCCGAGCGCGGTGAGGCTTTCCAGCTGCAACTGCTCGTAGAGCGCGGCCATCAGGATGGTGGCGGGTACCGAGTTTTCAGCGATGCGGCCCAGGAGCTGCAGGGCGTAACTCAGCAGCAGCAGCAGTGGGGTGGCCGACAGCAGGAAATAGAACGCCGTCGCCGCGGCATGGTTCTGCAGGCCATTCTGGCTGAACAGGCGCCAGGTGGTGTAGGCAAGCTGAAGCAGCCAACTTAGCGTGCCGCGGGTGGGGGGCAGTGCAGCGAGTTTCTGAAACATGGCGCTAGCCTACCCGCGCCGGGCGCGCTAGGCCAGCGCCAGGGCGATGCGCTTGAGCGCCTTCTCCAGATTGGCCTGCGAGGTGGCGAACGACAGGCGGATGTAGCCTTCGGCGCCGAAGGCCGAGCCGGGGACGACGGCGACGTCGGCGGACTCCAGCAGGTATTCGGAGAAGGCGATGTCGGTCGGTTCTTCGATGACGTCGCGCGCCAGCAGGTTCATGATCGCGGGGCGCACGTCGGGGAAGGCGTAGAAGGCGCCGCCGCTATCCACGCACTTGAAGCCGGGGATGGCGTTCAGCGCGTCGACCACGTAGCGATGGCGCGCCTTGAAGGCGTCGAGCATCGGGGTGATGCAGCCCTGGTCGCCGTTCAACGCGGCTTCGGCGGCCACCTGCGAGATCGACGTCGGGTTGGAGGTCGACTGCGACTGCACGTTGGTCATCGCGCGCAGGATGGCTTCCGGCCCGGCCGCGTAGCCGATGCGCCAGCCGGTCATCGAATAGGCCTTGGACACGCCGTTCAGCACCAGGGTGCGGTCGTACAGGTCGGGGCAGGCGTTGAGGATGTTGACGAAGGGCGCGTCGTTGAGCCGGATGTGCTCGTACATGTCATCGCTGGCGATCAGCACGTGCGGGTGGCGGCGCAGCACGTCGCCGAGCGCGGCCAGTTCGTCGCGGGTGTAGACCGCGCCGGTGGGATTGGACGGGCTGTTGATGACGAAGAGGCGCGTCCGGGGCGTGATCGCCGCTTCCAGCTGCGCCGGGGTGATCTTGAAGCCCTGCTCGATGCCGGCCTCGACGATCACCGGCTTGCCGTCGGCGAGAATGACGATGTCGGGATACGACACCCAGTAGGGCGCGGGGATGATGACCTCGTCGCCGGCGTTGACCACGGCCTGAACCAGGTTGAAGAAGCTCTGCTTGCCGCCGCACGACACCAGGATCTGCTTGGGCGTGTAGTCGAAGCCGTTGTCGCGCTTGAACTTGGCGATGACCGCCGCCTTCAGGCCGGGGGTGCCGTCGACCGCCGTGTATTTGGTGAAGCCCGCGTTGATGGCCGCGATCGCCGCGTCCTTGATGTGCTGCGGGGTGTCGAAATCGGGCTCGCCGGCGCCGAGGCCGATGATGTCGCGGCCGGTCGCCTTGAGCGCGGCGGCGCGGGCGGTGACGGCCAGGGTGGGCGAGGGTTTGATGGCCTGTACGCGGCGGGAGAGTTCCACTATGGTTCCTTCATGCATCCGCCATGGCGGAGTGCTACTATCGACAAGTTTGAGCCGCGCGATTTTACCTGTGTTCGTCACCTTCCCCAATAGCCCGTTCCGTCTGTTCCAGCCGTTTCTGCCGGCTGGCGACCAGCCGCAGGCCATCGCCAGGCTGATCGAGGGCATCGAGGACGGGCTGGCCTACCAGACCCTGCTGGGGGTGACCGGGTCGGGCAAGACGTTCACCATGGCCAACGTGATTGCGCGGACGGGGCGCCCGGCGCTCATCATGGCGCCCAACAAGACGCTGGCGGCGCAGCTGTATTCGGAGATGCGCGAATTCTTCCCGGAAAACGCGGTCGAGTACTTCGTCTCCTACTACGACTATTACCAGCCCGAGGCCTATGTGCCGGCGCGCGATTTATTCATTGAAAAGGACTCCAGCATCAACGAGCACATCGAGCAGATGCGGCTCTCCGCGACCAAGTCGCTGCTGGAGCGGCGCGACACCGTGATCGTCTGCACCGTGTCGGCGATCTACGGTATCGGCGATCCGTCCGACTACCACAGCATGATCCTGCTGCTGCGCGAGAACGAGAAGATGACCCAGCGCGAGGTCATCACGCGGCTGACGCAGATGCAGTACGACCGCAACGACATCGAGTTCAAGCGCGGCGTGTTCCGCGTGCGCGGCGACGTCATCGACATCTTCCCGGCGGAACATGCGGAAACCGCGATCCGCGTCGAGCTGTTCGACGACGTGGTGGAGACCCTGCACCTGTTCGACCCGCTCACCGGGCAGGTTCTGTCGAAGGTGGCGCGCTTCACCGTGTTCCCGTCCAGCCATTACGTCACGCCGCGCGAGACCACCCTGCGCGCGATCGAGCAGATCAAGGTCGAGCTGCGCGAGCGGCTGGAGTGGTACTACGCCAACGGCAAGCTGGTCGAGGCGCAGCGGCTGGAGCAGCGCACCCGCTTCGACCTCGAAATGATGGTCGAGCTGGGCTTCTGCAAGGGCATCGAGAACTACTCGCGGCATCTGTCAGGACGCAAGCCGGGCGAGCCGCCGCCGACATTGATCGACTACCTGGCGAAGGACGCGCTGATGATCATCGACGAGTCGCACGTCACCGTGACCCAGATCGGCGGCATGTACAAGGGCGACCGTTCGCGCAAGGAAAATCTGGTCGATTACGGCTTCCGCCTGCCGTCGGCGCTCGACAACCGGCCGCTCAAGTTCGAGGAATTCGAGGCGCTGATGCCGCAGACCGTGTTCGTCTCCGCGACGCCTGCCAAGTACGAGGCCGAGCACGCGGGGCAGGTGGTCGAGCAGGTGGTGCGCCCGACCGGTCTGGTCGATCCGCTGATCGAGGTGCGCCCGGTGGGCACCCAGGTCGACGACCTGATGAGCGAAGCGAGAAAGCGCATCGCGGTCGGCGAGCGGGTTCTCGTCACCACGCTGACCAAGCGCATGGCCGAGGACCTCACCGATTACCTCGCCGAGCACGGCATCAAGGTGCGCTACCTGCATTCGGACATCGACACCGTCGAGCGCGTCGAGATCATCCGCGACCTGCGGCTGGGCGAGTTCGACGTGCTGGTCGGCATCAACCTGCTGCGCGAGGGTCTGGACATCCCCGAAGTGTCGCTGGTGGCGATCCTGGACGCCGACAAGGAAGGCTTCCTGCGCTCCGAGCGCTCGCTGATCCAGACCATCGGCCGCGCCGCACGCCACCTGCACGGCACCGCGATCCTGTATGCCGACCGGATCACCGATTCGATGCGCCGCGCGATGGACGAAACCGAACGCCGCCGCAACAGGCAGATTGCCTTCAACACCGAACACGGCATCACCCCGCGCGGCGTGGTCAAGCGAATCAAGGACATCATCGATGGCGTTTACGACGCCGACGCCACGCGGCAGGAACTCAAGGCGGCGCAGACGGTGGCCGAATACAAGGTGCTGGACGAAAAGTCGCTGACCAAAAAAATCAAGAAGCTGGAAAAGGAGATGCTGGACGCGGCGAAGAACCTCGAATTCGAGAAGGCCGCGGAACTTCGCGACCAGTTGAAGCAACTCAAGCTGGTGTTATTTGGTGTGGAAGAACATGACTAGGATTTTATTTGTCTGCATGGGCAATATCTGCCGTTCGCCGATGGCGGAAGGCTTGTTTCGCAAGGCCGCCCAGGAGGCCGGGCTGGACCGGCGCGTGGAGGCGGACTCCGCCGGCACCCATGCCTACCACGTCGGTTCGGCGCCCGACCCTCGCGCGCAGCAGGCGGTGCGCCGGCATGGGGTTGACATCAGCCATTTGCGCGGGCGTCACGTTGCGGACGAGGATTTCGAGGCTTTCGATTACATCCTGGTGATGGATGGCGACAATTACAGCAAGCTGATCCAGCGTGCGCCGGAGCAGCACCACGGCAAGATCCGGCGTCTGCTGTCGTTCAGCCGCAAGTATCCCAACCTCGACGTGGTCGACCCGTATTACGGCGGCGCCCAGGGCTTCGAGGAGAACCTCGACATGATCGAGGATGCGGTGCAGGGGCTGATCCGCGAAATCACCGGCGAGAATCGGGTGAAGACACGGTCTGTAAACTGATTTCTGGATCCGCAGATTCCGCAGATAAAACACGTCTGAATCAGAGGCGTGATGCAAAGATGTCATTCACATCGAGGGTGATGTCCGCCTTTAAGGCAAGACCTTGAAATATCTGCGCTAATCTGCGAAATCTGCGGATGAAAACGCTTCCCGTCTTGATCGCTCCCCCGGCGCCAGCAGCAAAAAAAACGGGGCCACTTGAAGCGGCCCCGGTTTCGTTTGTGGCTCGGGCTTTATTTCGCCTGGGTTTCCACTTGCACCAGCGGTTCCTGCGTTTCGCTCACCTGCGGACGCGTGCGCCGGCGGGTGGGGTGGGGTGCAGACGGCGCGGTCATTTCGGTGAAGCTGGTTGCCGGCGCGGTGGTTTCCACCTGCATCAGGCTGACCGCCTCGGCTTCAGGCTTGGCCACAGGACGGCGGCGGCGGCGCGGGCGACCCGCTTCGCGGGTTTCGGCTGCGATGGCGGCCGCGCCCTGGGTTTCCACCTGTTGCAGATTGACCGTGCTGGCCGCCAGATCCGCCAGGATGGTGGCGGGGGAGGCGGTGACCGGAGGTGGTGCGCTGGTCACGGCCATCGTTTCCAGTTGCAGGCTCTGCTGCGCAGGCACAGGCGTTGCCGGAGCCGCTTTCGGCGCGCCCGCGATTTCGATGATCGCATGGAAGCCGGCAGGCGCTGCGGCCGAGGCGATTTCGATCATGGCCTGCGGTGCGCCCTCAGCCACTGCCGTTTCCAGGCGGGCTTCGCGCGGGCGGCGGTTGCCGCGGCCGCGGCGGCTGCGCGGCTCGCGTTTTTCTTCGCCGCCGGCTTCACGCGGCATCTCGGCCGGTGCTGCGGCGCGCGGTGCGGCTTCGGCCTCGGGGCGCGGCGGTTTGGGCTGGCGCGGCGGGCGTGCCGGCTTGGCTGCTTCGCCGCTCCGGCTCTCGCGCGGCTCGGCCTGACGCGGTTCTTGCTGGCGTCCTTCACCACCGCGTCCTTCGTCGCGGCCGCGACGCTGGCCGGGCTTGCGATCGCGACGCTCGCCCGAACGTTCGCCGCGCACGATGGCAGACACTGGTTCGGCTGCAGGCGCGGCACCTGCCGGTGCCTCTTCGCCTCGCTTTTTCAGCCAGCCGAAAATGCGCTCGAACAGGCCACCCTGTGCCTGCGGTTCGGCCGGTACGACCGGACGTGCGGCGGGGACGGGCTGCGGCGGCGCGATCGATTTGACGGCGGCCACCTGGCGTGCCGGCGCGGTTTCCTGCGCAGTCTGGTAGCCGGCTTCGGCTTCCGGCATGACCGCCATCTTGTAGCTCGGTTCGGCCGCTTCGCGCAGGTTCAGTTCGTCGTGACGCAACCGGGTGATGGTGTAGTGCGGGGTTTCCATGTGGACGTTGGGGATCAACACCACATTCACCTTGAGGCGCGATTCGAGGGTGTGAATGTCGACGCGCTTTTCGTTCAGCAGGAAGGTGGCGACATCGACCGGCAGCTGGACGTGCAACGCGCCGGTGTTTTCCTTCATCGCCTCTTCCTGCAGGATGCGCAGGATGTGCAGCGCGGAGGACTCGGTGCCGCGGATGTGGCCGGTGCCGTGGCAGCGCGGGCAGGGGTTGTAGCTGGTCTCGCCGAGCGAGGGTTGCAGGCGCTGGCGCGACATTTCCAGCAGGCCGAAACGCGAGATCTTGCCGGTCTGCACGCGGGCGCGGTCGTGATGCAGCGCATCGCGCAGGCGATTTTCGACTTCGCGCTGGTGCTTGGGGTTCTCCATGTCGATGAAGTCGATCACGATCAGGCCGCCGAGGTCGCGCAGACGCATCTGGCGGGCAATTTCGTCGGCCGCTTCGAGGTTGGTGTTGTAGGCGGTCTGCTCGACGTCGCTGCCCTTGGTGGCGCGCGCCGAGTTGACGTCGACCGACACCAGCGCTTCGGTGTGGTCGATCACGATGGCGCCGCCGGACGGCAGGTTGACCTGACGTGAGTACGCCGACTCGATCTGGTGCTCGATCTGGAAGCGCGAGAACAGCGGCACGTCGTCGCGGTAGAGCTTCACCTTGTTGACGTTGTCCGGCATTACGTGCGCCATGAACTGCTGCGCCTGCTCGTAGATGTCTTCGGTGTCGATCAGGATTTCGCCGATGTCAGCCGAGAAGTAATCGCGGATGGCACGGATCACCAGGCTGCCTTCCTGGTAGATCAGGAAGGCGCCTTTTTGCGAGGTGGACGCGCCGTCGATGGCTTTCCACAGGCTCAGCAGGTAGTTCAGGTCCCACTGGAATTCCTCGGCGGTACGGCCGATGCCGGCGGTGCGGGCGATCAGGCTCATGCCTTCCGGGATGTCGAGCTGCGCCAGGGTGTCGCGCAGTTCGTTGCGTTCTTCGCCTTCGATGCGGCGCGAGACGCCGCCGCCGCGCGGGTTGGTCGGCATCAGCACGACATAGCGGCCGGCCAGCGAGACGTAGGTGGTGAGCGCCGCGCCCTTGTTGCCGCGCTCGTCCTTTTCCACCTGGACCAGCAGTTCCTGGCCTTCTTTCAGGTTTTCGGGGACGCGGCCGCCGCCGTGCAGGCAGGCACGGGAAATTTCCTTGAACGGCAGAAAGCCGTGGCGTTCGCAGCCGTAATCGACGAACGCGGCTTCCAGGCTGGGCTCGACGCGGGTGATGACACCCTTGTAGATATTGCCCTTGCGTTGTTCCTTGCTGGCGGACTCGATGTCAAGGTCGACGAGTTTTTGCCCGTCGACGATGGCAACCCGGAGTTCTTCCGCCTGGGTTGCGTTGAAAAGCATGCGCTTCATGTTTACTCCCGCGCGCGTGCATACGGGACAGGCCAGACTGCCGCCTAGAGCGGGCGGCTCATGCGATCACGTGTTGGATTAAGTGAAATGGCATGGAATAAAAGGTGTCCTGTTCCTGGAGAGGGTCGCCGGCAAAGCCAGTGCGGTCTTTCCGATTCCCGCCGGGTTGCCCGGGCGTGAATGCTGATTTCGTATGCTTGTTGTCGCGTCATTGATAACATCGCTGCTTTGCCGATTGCGCGGGGCGGGTGGTTTCGACTGATCGCGCCAGCTTGAATGTTGGCTGGGCGGCAGGAATCCAGACGGGCCGGGCAGGCGGCGGCCGGTGAGCGTGGTAACCGGCGTG
Organism: uncultured Gammaproteobacteria bacterium; assembly: GCA_947085345.1. GTDB lineage: Bacteria > Pseudomonadota > Gammaproteobacteria > Burkholderiales > Thiobacillaceae > Thiobacillus. Next base: position 14,344 of record CAMTWC010000006.1, read on the forward strand.
GTATCCAATTGGACAGGCAAAAAAACGGCCTGAACCGGCGGTAGTGTATATGAAAAAGAATGACTTAGAGAAAGATTCGGTCCGGCGGCTGAAGATCGACGACAGCGCCGACAACCAGCGTCTGGACAATTTTTTGATGGCGCGGCTGAAAGGCGTGCCGAAAAGCCGCATCTACAAGCTGGTGCGCGGCGGCGAGGTGCGCATCAACGGCGGCCGGGTCGAGGTCAGCTATCGCCTGAAACTGGGCGACGAGGTGCGCATTCCGCCGGTGCGCGTGGCCACCCCGGTCATCACGCCCGCCACCCATCTGCCGCAGGGCGGCATCCGGCTGGTGCCGCACATTCTCTATCGCGACGACGCCCTGATTGCGCTGAACAAGCCGGCCGGCATGGCGGTACATGGCGGCAGCGGCATTTCGCGCGGGGTGATCGAGCAGATGCGGCTGGAACTGCCGGAATGCCGCTACATGGAACTGGTGCACCGGCTCGACCGCGAAACCTCGGGGGTGCTGCTGATCGCACTGAAGCGGCGCGCGCTGGTCGGGCTGCACGCGGCGATGCGCGACGGCAAGATCGAGAAGCGCTACCTGACGCTGGTGACCGGGCGCTGGCCGAATCCGGTGCAGCACGTGAAGCTGCCTTTGCACAAGCGGGTGACCGACGAGGGCGAGAAGCGCGTCACGGTGCGCGACGCGGGGCAGACCGCGCACACCCTCTTCCGCCGCCTGCAAAGCTTCGCCGACTTCACCCTGCTGGAAGCGGAACTGAAGACCGGGCGCACCCATCAGATTCGCGTGCACACCTCGCATCTCGGGTTTCCGATTGCGGGGGACGACAAATACGGCGATTTCGAACTCAACAGGCGGCTGGCCAAGCAGGGGCTGAAGCGCATGTTCCTGCATGCCGCCCAGTTGAGCTTCGAACATCCCATTTCGGGCGAGCGCATGCTGATTGAAGCGCCGCTGCCCGCCGAGCTGGCTACTTTTCTGGATACTTTAGAATGCCCAAGCAATTTGATTTACTGATTTTCGACTGGGATGGCACCCTGATGGACTCCGCCGGAGTGATCGTCGATTCGATCCAGCGCGCCTGCGAGGACATCGGCCTGCCGGCGCCAAGCGAGCGCGCCTCGCGCCAGATCATCGGCCTGGGCCTCACGCCGGCGCTGCAGACCCTGTTGCCGGACTTGCCGGCCGACGACTATTCGCACCTGGTCGAGCGCTATCGCCACCATTACCTGGGCCGCGATGACCAGATTCCGCTCTTCGCCGGCGTGGCAAGCGGTATCCCCGAGCTGCACGCCAGCGGCTTCCAGCTCGCCGTGGCCACCGGCAAGAGCCGTCTCGGCCTGTCCCGCTCGCTCGATGCCAGCGGCCTGGGGTCGTGGTTTGCCGCCACCCGCTGCGCCGACCAGACGCATTCCAAGCCGCACCCGGCGATGGTGCTGGAGCTGATCGATGAGCTCGATGCCGACCCCGCCCGCACGCTGGTGATCGGCGACACCAGCCACGATCTCCTGATGGCGTCGAATGCCGGCGTCGCCAGCCTGGGCGTGACCTATGGCGCGCACGAGGCGGGCGATCTGCATCCGCACGCGCCGCTGGCTTTGATGGACAGTTTTGCCGAGGTCTACGCATGGCTGAGCGTGAACGCCTGATCTGCGCTGTGGGGGACCTCGCCGAACTGGGCCGCGGCCTGCGTTTCGAGCTGAACCGCTTCGGCCAGCCGCAGCAAGCCTTCGTGGTGCGCTTTGACGGCCAGCCGCGCGCCTTCCTCAACCGGTGCGGCCACGTGCCGGTGGAACTCGACTGGAAGGAGGGGGAATTCTTCGACGACTCGCGGCTATACTTGATCTGCTCCACCCACGGCGCGCTCTACCATCCCGCGAGCGGCCAGTGCGTGGGCGGGCGCTGCGCTGGGCGCGGCCTGATTCCTTTGCCGGTCGTCGAGCGCGACGGCCATGTTTATTTGATGGAAAAACAAGAATGAGCGAACCGGAAAAATCCACCCCCCCCAACTGGGAACGCGACGTCCTGGAAAAACTGGCGCTGTCCGCCATCCAGGAACAGCGCCGCAGCCGCCACTGGAGCATCCTGTTCAAGACGCTCGGCTTTCTGTATCTGTTCATCGTGCTGTTCATGGTGGCAGGCTGGTTCCGCTCGGACGGCGTCTCCATCAAGGCGCATACCGCGCTGATCGACCTGCAGGGCGTGATCGCGGCCGACCAGACCAGCGCAGACTCGGTGATCAGCAGCCTGCAGGGCGCATTCGAGGACAAGAAAACCCGTGGCGTGATCCTGCGCATCAACAGCCCCGGCGGCAGCCCGGTGCAGGCCGGACAGATCTACGACGAGATCAAGCGCCTGCGTGCGCTGCATCCGAAGGTGCCGCTGTACGCCGTGGTGGATGATATCTGCGCCTCGGGCGGCTATTATGTCGCCGCCGGCGCCGACAGGATCTTCGTCGACAAGGCCAGCATCGTCGGCTCGATCGGCGTGCTGATGGACGGCTTCGGGTTCACTGAGACCATGCAGAAGCTCGGCGTCGAACGGCGCCTGCTCACCGCCGGCGAAAACAAGGGCTTCCTCGACCCCTTCTCGCCGGTCGACCCCAAACAGCAGGCCTTCGCCAAACAGATGCTTGAGGAAATCCACGGCCAGTTTATCGGCGTGGTGCGCGAAGGCCGCGGCAAGCGCCTGAAGGAAACCCCCGAGATGTTCAGCGGCCTGGTGTGGAGCGGTGAAAAAAGCATCGAACTCGGCCTCGCCGATGCGTTTGGCTCGGTCGAATCGGTCGCGCGCGACGTCATCAAGGCCGAGGACATCGTCGACTACACCCGGCAGGAAAACCTGCTCGATCGCCTCGCCGGACGCCTCGGCGCGACCATGGCCCAGGCCTGGTCGCCCTTCGAGAAAGCGGGTGTGAACCTGCGGTGAGCGATTACCGGCCGATCGCCTGTTCGGATCACGAACGCCTGGAGTTCGCCGCACTCAAGAAACAGTGGCTTGACGTGCGCGTGGGCGGCGAGGCGCAACGCCTGTTGCCGCTCGACGTGTACACCCGCGAGGGCGCCGAATGGCTGCTGGCGGAAACCGAAACCGGCGAGCAGCTGACCCTGCGGCTCGATTCGCTGCGATTCTGAGGTTTGACTCCGGATTCGGCGCCTTGCTGTTGGTGTGCCCCGTATAATCCGGCATGACCGATCACCCGAACACCCCACCCGACTCCCCGCCCGCCGGTACTCCAATGGCTGGCGCGCCCTTCGACCACCTGCCGCTGGCGCCCGCCGTGCTGGCCAATTTGCGGCAGCTCGGTTACCTCAACATGACGCCGATCCAGGCGGCCAGTCTGCCGATCGCGCTGGCTGGCCACGACCTGATTGCCCAGGCCAAGACCGGCAGCGGCAAGACGGCGGCCTTTGCCCTTGCCCTGCTGGCCCGGCTGAACGTGCGTCGCTTCGCCGTGCAGGCGCTGGTGCTCTGCCCGACGCGAGAGTTGGCCGACCAGGTGACGCAGGAGATCCGCCGGCTGGCGCGCAGCGAGGACAACATCAAGATTCTCGCCCTGGTCGGCGGCTCCACCATGCGCCCGCAATTGGCCAGCCTGGAGCACGGCGCCCACATCGTCGTCGGCACGCCGGGCCGCATCATGGATCACCTGCAACGCGGCAGCCTGAGCCTGGAGGCGCTCAATACGCTGGTGCTCGACGAAGCCGACCGCATGCTGGACATGGGGTTTTACGACGATATCGCCTTCATCGCCAGGGAGTGCCCGGGCAAACGCCAGACGCTGCTGTTCTCCGCCACCTACCCCGAGGGCATCGCAGAACTGGGCCGGCGCTTCATGCGGCAGCCGCGCGAGGTGAAACTGCTGGAGCGGCACGAGAACGACAAGATTCGCCAGCGCTTCTATGAAGTGAGCCACGAGGAACGCCTGCAGGCGGTGGCGCGGTTGCTCGATCACTACCGCCCGGTCAGCACGCTGGCTTTCTGCAACACGCGCCAGCAGTGCCGCGACTTGCTGCAGGCCCTGCGCGAGCAGGGCTTCCATGCGCTGGTCCTGCACGGCGAACTGGAGCAGCGCGAACGCGACCAGGTGCTGGTGCAGTTCGCCAACCGCAGTTGTTCGGTGCTGGTCGCAACCGACGTGGCCGCGCGCGGCCTGGATATCGCCCAGCTCGAAGCAGTGATCAACGTCGATGTCACGCCCGACCCCGAGGTCTACATCCACCGCATCGGCCGCACCGGGCGCGCCGACCAGGACGGCTGGGCGCTGAGCCTGGCCAGCCCCGGCCAGATACGGCGCGTCGCCAATATCGTCAAGGAACTGGGCAACGAGCCTGAATGGCATCCCCTCGCTGAGCTGCATGCCACCAGCGACGAGCCGCTGCTGCCACCGATGGCGACTTTGCAGATCCTCGGCGGCCGCAAGGAGAAGATCCGGCCCGGCGACGTGCTGGGCGCGCTCACCGGCGAGGCGGGCTTCGCCAGTGCACAGGTGGGCAAGATCACCGTGGCCGAATCCACCACCTATGTCGCGGTGGAGCGGGGCATCGCGCATGAAGTTCAGCGCAGGCTGGCCGCCGGCAAGCTGAAGGGGAAAAGCGTCAAGGTGCGCATCCTCGATGTTTCCGTCGATTCCCTTTCCCGCGAACGCAATCGGTGACTGCGGTTCGGCGGCTTAAATTCCGATCCCGAACACCACCAGCCGGTCCTTGACCGCGTCGGCCTGGCCACGCCAGTTTTTCGCGCGGCGGGTCTGGATCAGCTGGCTCGGCAGGCTGAGGTCGGCGCCGACGCTGATGAAGGTGTCGGGTGCCAGCGTGGCGGCCAGCGCATCCAGCAGGGCGACGCTGCGGTAGGGGGCTTCGATGAAGAGCTGGGTGGCGCGGTCGCGACGCGCGGTTTTTTCCAGGTCGCGGATGGCCTGGCTGCGCTCGGGTTCCTTCGCTGGAAGATAGCCGTGGAAGGCGAAGCGCTGGCCGCCCAGACCCGAGGCCATCAGCGCCAGCAATATCGAAGACGGCCCGATCAGCGGCACCACCGGAATATTTTCGCGATGCGCGGCCATGACCAGCGCCGCGCCGGGGTCGGCGACGGCGGGACAGCCCGCTTCGGACAGCAGGCCGATGTCGTGTCCGGCCTTGAGCGGCGCCAATAGCGACGGGATGGCGGCGGCCGGGGTGTGCTCGTTGAGTTCCGAGAGTTGCAGCGTCTGGATCGGCTGCGGATGGCCCATTGCCTTCAGGTGCGCGCGCGCGGTTTTGGCGCGCTCGACGACGAAGTGGTCGAGCCGGCGCGCGACCGCGAGGGTGTCCGGCGGCAGGCAGGCATCCGGGCTGACCGGTCCCAGCGGAACCGGAATCAGGTAGAGGGTGGCCACGTTAAATTACACCGAGTGCCAGGTCAGCACGTCGATTCCTTCGTTCAGCAGCATCTCGGTCAGCGCCATCAGCGGCAGGCCGATCAGCGCGGTGGGGTCGGGGCTGTCCATGCGCGTCATCAGGGCGATGCCGAGCGATTCGCTCTTGGCCGAGCCTGCGCAGTCGTAGGGTTGTTCCTTTTCGAGATAGGCGGCGATCTGCGCGTCGCTGAGCGGACGGATGTGTACCATGGTCGGCACATCGCGGGTCTGCACGCGGCCGGTGCGGCTGTTCAAGAGTGTCAGCGCGGTGTGGAACACCATGGGTTTGCCCTGCATTTTCTTCAGCTGGGCGAAGGCGTTGCCGAAATTGCCGGGCTTGCCAAGCTGTTCGTTGTCGAGCATCAGCACCTGGTCGGAGCCGATGATGAGCGCGTCAGGATGGGTCGCCGCGGCGGCCTGCGCCTTCAGCACCGACAGGCGCAGCGCGGTGGTCGAGGGCATCTCGCCCGGCAGCGGCGTTTCGTCGACGTCGGGCGACAGCACTTCAAACGGGAGGCGCAGACGCGACAGCAGTTCGCGCCGGTAGCGCGAGGTGGAGGCCAGTACCAGCTTCATTCGGGTTGAATCTCGACCAGCGCCATGTCCGGCGTCACCGCGTCGCCTTTCTTGGCGAAGATGCTGATGACGACGCCGGCGATCGGCGCCTGCACCTCGTTCTCCATCTTCATCGCCTCGATCACCAGCACGCCGTCGCCGGCCTTGACCGTCTGGCCGATGCTCACCAGGACGTCGACAATGGTGCCGGGCATCGCGGCGGTGACGTGGCCGGGGTGGCTGGCGCGCGGTTTCTGGCCGGCCGCGGGCGCGGCGGCGGCCTTGCGCGGCGCGCTGTCGCCGCTGCCGGATACTGCGACCTCGTTCAGCGGTTCGACCAGCACTTCCTCCGAGACGCCGTCGATCGACACGAAATAGGGGCGCTGGGCGGCGTCAGAGCGGCCGCTGCCCGACAGCTTGATGTGATAGGTCTCGCCGTGCAGCGTGATCCTGAATTCGTCGGCGGCATGGCGCGGACCGCTGTCCTGCTGCGACGCGCCAGGCGGCAACAGCGGCTCGGGCTTGAGACTGCCGGCGGCGCGTTCCTGCAGCCAGGTCTTGCCGATTTCGGGGAACATGGCGTAGGTCAGCACGTCCTCGTCCGACTTGGCCAGCCCCTCGATTTCGCCGCGCAGCTTGTCGAGTTCGTCTCCCAGCAGATCGGCCGGGCGGCAGGTGGTGACATCGAGATCGCCGATGGCCATCTTGCGGACTTCCTCGTTGATATGCCCCGGCGCCTTGCCGTAGCGGCCTTGCAGGTAAAGCTTCACCTCGTTGGTGACTGACTTGTAGCGCGCGCCGGTCAGCACGTTCAGCGCGGCCTGGGTGCCGACGATCTGCGAGGTGGGGGTGACCAGCGGCGGGAAGCCGAGGTCTTCGCGCACGCGCGGAATTTCCTCGAGTACCGCGTCCATCTTGTCGAGCGCGCCTTGTTCCTTCAGCTGGTTGGCGAGGTTGGAAATCATCCCGCCGGGCACCTGGTTGATCAGCACGCGGGTGTCGGTGCCGGTGAAGGCCGATTCGTACTGCCAGTATTTCTTGCGCACCTCCTTGAAGTAGGCCGAGATTTCCTCGATCAGCGGCAGCGACAATCCGGTGTCGTATTCGGTGCCGGCGAGTGCCGCGACCAGGCTTTGCGTGGTGGGGTGGCTGGCACCTTCGGCAAACGCGCCGACGCAGGTGTCGATGATGGTCGCACCCGCTTCCACCGCCTTCAGGTGCGTCATGTGCGCCAGGCCGGATGTCGCATGGCTGTGGGTGTGGATCGGCAGGTGGGTGGCTTCGCGGATTGCGCAGACCAGATCGTACGCGGTGTAGGGGGTGAGCAGGCCCGCCATGTCCTTGATCGCGATGGTGTCGCAGCCCATGTCGGCCAGGCCTTTGGCGAGTTCGACGAAATGCGGGATGTCGTGCACTGGGCTGGTGGTGTAGCTGACCGTGCCTTCGGCGTGCTTGCCGGCGGTTTTCACCGCCTCGATCGACACGCGCAGGTTGCGCAGGTCGTTCATGGCGTCGAACACGCGGAACACGTCGACGCCGTTGTCGGCGGATTTCTGCACGAAGGCGCGCACCACATCGTCGGAATAGTTGCGGTAGCCAAGCAGGTTCTGCCCGCGCAGCAGCATCTGGATGCGCGTGTTGGGCAGGGCGCGGCGCAGGTGACGCAGGCGCTCCCACGGGTCTTCGCGCAGAAAGCGCACGCAGGCGTCGAAGGTGGCGCCGCCCCAGGCCTCCAGCGACCAGAAGCCGACCTGATCCAGCTTGCCGCAGATCGGCAGCATGTCTTCGGTGCGCATGCGGGTGGCGATGAGCGACTGGTGGCCGTCGCGCAGGACGAGTTCGGTGATGTGTACTTTGGCCATTTCTTATAACCCTTGATGCGCGGCGATGGCGGCCGCGATGGCGGCCGCCATCACTTCCGGCGGTTTCTTTTCGGTGTAGCGGGTGAGTTCCGGGTGCTCGTCGACGAAGCTGGTGTTGAAGCGACCGCTGCGGAACTCGGGGTTCTTGAGGATTTCCTGGTAATAGGGGATCGTCGTCTTCACGCCATACACCAGCATGTCGGACAGCGCACGGCGGCCGCGTTCGACCGCGGATTCCCAGGTCAGATTCCACACCGTGAGCTTGGCGCACATGGAATCGAAGTAGGGCGGGATGACGTAATCGGTGTAAATCGCGGCGTCCACCCGCACCCCGGGGCCGCCCGGCGAATAGTAGCGCGTGATGCGGCCGAGGCTGGGCAGGAACTCGTTTTTAGGGTCCTCCGCGTTGATGCGGAATTCGATGGCGTAGCCGCGGTGCTTGATTTCGTCCTGCCTGTATTGCAAGGGCAGTCCGGAGGCAATGCGGATCTGCTCCTGCACGATGTCGACGCCGGTGATGGTCTCGGTGACGGGATGTTCGACCTGAAGCCGGGTATTCATTTCCATGAAGTAGAACTGGTTGTCCTGGTCGAGCAGGAACTCCACCGTGCCGGCATTCACATAGCCCACCGATTTGGCGGCGCGCACCGCCAGCTTGCCGATGTATTGCCGCTGGGCCTCGGTCAATTGCGGGCTCGGCGCGATTTCGATCAGCTTCTGGTTGCGCCGCTGGATCGAGCAGTCGCGCTCGAACAGGTGGATGACGTTGCCCTGCGTGTCGCCGAGGATCTGCACTTCGATGTGCTTGGGCCGCACCACGCATTTTTCGACGAAGACCTCGGGCTTGCCGAAGGCCTTGCTGGCTTCCGACACCACGCGGTCGTAGTTCTTCAGCAGTTCCTCTTCGCTGTCGCAGCGGCGGATGCCGCGCCCGCCGCCGCCATTGGTGGCCTTGAGCATCACCGGATAACCGATCCTGTTCGCCAACGCGCGCGCTTCCTCGACGTTTTCCAGGTTGTGGTCCGATCCCGGCACCACCGGAATGCCGGCGGCGATCATCGCGTTCCTGGCCTGGATCTTGTCGCCCATGCTGCGGATCACCTCGGGCGAGGGACCGATGAAGCGGATGCCGCGGCGCGCGCAGATGGTTGCCAGATCGGGATTTTCGGACAGGAAACCGTAGCCGGGATGCAATGCGTCGCAGCCCGAGGCGGCCGCCAGATTGACCAGCGTATGCGCGTTCAGATAGCCCAGAATCGGGTCCTTGCCGATGTGGTAGGCCTCGTCGGCTTTCTTCACGTGGAGCGCGTGGCGGTCGGCATCGGTGTAGATGGCGACCGACTTGATGCCGAGCTCGGCACAGGCGCGCACGATGCGGACGGCGATCTCGCCGCGGTTGGCGACCAGTATTTTCTTAAGCATGGGCTCGCCTGAGGTTGGGATAGCTGGGGTTTCTTTGACAAAAAGAACGCGAAATCATATCATTGCAGGCTAATGTTTAACCGGGTGCGTCATGCTTGAATCCGCCATGCTTCAGCCAATCGAGGTCGATCCATGGCGTTTTTGCAGGGATGGGCAGTCGTGGGAAACCCGGTCGGACGTGGCTGCGTTTCCGCGTCTTGCCCGTGAATTTACGCAAGGCACGCTGTTCTGTCGAGTTGTTGGGCGAGTGGATCAGCGGGGCAGCCTGTCCCTGCTGTTGACGGTCGGCGGCGAGGTGGAGCTGACCTGCCAGCGCTGTCTGGGCAGCCTGCCGTATGGGGTCGAAGTCGAACGCACGCTGTATTTGGCGCGCAACGAAGCCGAGATGGAACGGCTGGATGCGTTGCCTGGCAGTGACGCAATCCAGGCCGGTGAGACCTTGAACCTTGTCGATCTGGTCGAGGATGAAGTGTTGTTGAGCCTGCCGCTGGCAGCGATGCACGCAGAAGGTGAATGCCCCGTCTGAGGGGCGCGCGAAATTTTTAAGGAGTAAGAAATGGCAGTCCAGCAGAACAAAAAATCCCCGTCCAAGCGTGGCATGCACCGCTCGCACGACTTCCTGACCAACCCGCCGCTGGCCATTGAGCCGACCACAGGTGAAGCCCATCTGCGTCACCATATCAGCCCCAACGGCTTTTATCGTGGCCGCAAGGTCGTCAAGGCCAAAGGCGAATAATTTTCCTGGGCGCCAGGGTTTGATCGCGCCGGAGTGTGTTGGCTTCGACTTGGTGCGTTCAACTCAGCCAACGATTCCGGCTGTATGAGAAACATCACAGTCGCCATTGATGTCATGGGGGGCGATCACGGCCCTCATGTCACGGTTCCGGCGGCGATCCGCTGTCTTGCGCGTCATCCCGATCTCAATGTGATTCTGGTCGGGCCGCAGGACGTCATCGCGGCCGAACTCAAGGCGCGTCGCGCCAAGCCCGGTCCGCGTCTCGTCGTGCGTCACGCCAGCCAGGTGGTGGCGATGGACGAGGCGCCCGCGCTGGCCCTGCGTGGCAAAAAGGATTCCTCGATGCGCGTGTCCATCGACCTCGTCAAGTCCGGCGAGGCCGATGCCTGCGTGTCGGCGGGCAACACCGGCGCCCTGATGGCGACCGCACGCTTCGTGCTGAAAACGCTTCCCGGCATCGATCGCCCGGCGATTGCCGCTGTCATGCCGACGATCAAGGGGCATGCGCTGGTGCTCGACATGGGCGCCAACGTCGACTGCACCGCCGAGCATCTGCTGCAGTTCGGCATCATGGGCGCGATGCTGGTGTCGGCGGTGGAGCACAGGCCGAACCCGAGCGTCGGCCTGCTGAACATCGGCGAGGAAGACATCAAGGGCAACGAAATGGTGAAGCAGGCCGCCGAACTGCTGCGCGACAGTCACCTCAACTTCTACGGCAACGTCGAAGGCAACGACATTTTCCTCGGTACCACCGACGTGGTGGTATGCGACGGCTTTGTCGGCAACGTCACCCTGAAGGCGTCCGAAGGCCTGGCCAAGATGATTGCCACCACGCTCAGGGCCGAGTTCAAGCGCAATTTTCTGACCCGCATCGCCGGCCTGATCGCGATGCCGGTGCTGAATGCTTTCAAGCGACGGCTCGATCCACGCCGCTACAATGGCGCCACGCTCTTGGGCCTGAAGGGGGTTGTGGTGAAGAGCCATGGCTCGGCCGACCGCTATGCGTTCGAGCATGCGATCGAAACTGCTACTGACGAAGTCCGCAACAATGTGCTGAAACGTATCACCGACCAGATCCAACTTATCCAACGGGTAGCCGCTTGACTTATTCCCGCATTCTCGGCACCGGCAGCTATCTGCCTGACCACATCCTCAGCAACGCCGATCTCGAGAAACTGGTCGATACGAACGACCAATGGATTGTCGAGCGTACCGGCATCCGCGAACGCCACATTGCCGCCGAGAGCGAGTTCACCAGCGATCTGGCGACCCATGCGGCGCGTGCCGCGCTCGAATCGGCCGGCCTTGCCGCCGACGACATCGACCTGCTGCTGGTCGCCACCACCACCCCCGACCTGGTGTTCCCCAGCACCGCCTGCATCGTGCAGTCCAAGCTCGGCATGACCAACGGCCGCCCGGCGTTCGACCTGCAGGCCGTGTGCAGCGGCTTCGTCTACGCCATGAGCGTCGCCGACCAGTTTATCAAGAGCGGTGCGGCCAAGCGCGTGCTGGTGATCGGCGCCGAGACCCTGTCGCGCATCACCGACTGGAACGACCGCGGCAACTGCATCCTCTGGGGCGATGGCGCGGGTGCCGTGGTGCTGGGCGCATCGAACGAGCCCGGCATCATCGCCACCCACATCCACGCCGACGGCCGCCACAAGGAATTGCTGCGCACCAGCACCGGCCCATCGACCAACACGCACGAACCCGCGCTAATGCGGATGGAAGGCAATGCGGTGTTCAAGATGGCGGTCAACACGCTCGACCGCATCGTCGACGAAACGCTGGAAGCCAACGGCTTGCAGAAATCCGACATCGACTGGCTGGTGCCGCATCAGGCCAACATCCGCATCATTTCCGCCACCGCGAAAAAGCTGGGCATGAGCATGGACCATGTCGTCATCACCGTGGCCGGCCATGGCAACACCTCGGCCGCCTCGGTGCCGCTGGCCTTCGACGTGGCGGTGCGCGATGGCCGCATCCAGCGCGGCCAGACCGTGTTGATGGAAGCGTTCGGCGGCGGCTTCACCTGGGGCTCCGCGCTCCTCAAGTATTAAGGAAAGATCCCGATGAAACTGGCTTTCGTATTCCCCGGACAGGGCTCGCAATCGGTCGGCATGATGCAGGGCTGGGGCGACCGCGCCGACGTGCGCGCCACCTTTGTCGAGGCCTCCGACGCGCTCGGTCAGGATCTGTGGGCGCTGGTCGCCGACGGCCCGGCCGAGATGCTCAACCAGACGGTCAACACCCAGCCCGCGATGCTGGCGGCCGATATCGCCGCGTGGCGCGTGTGGCGGGCGGCGGGCGGCGCCACGCCTGCGCTGCTGGCAGGGCACAGCCTCGGCGAATACGCGGCACTGGTCGCGGCGGGTACGCTGGGTTTTGCCGATGCGGTCAGGCTGGTACGCTTTCGCGCCGAAGCGATGCAGGCCGCGGTTCCCGAAGGCGTCGGCGCCATGGCGGCGATTCTGGGTCTCGACGACGATGCCGTGCGCGCGGTCTGCAATGAGGCGGCAGCGGGGGAAGTGGTCGAGGCGGTGAACTTCAATTCCCCCGGCCAGGTGGTCATCGCCGGCAACAAGGCGGCGGTGGAGCGCGCCATGGCGCTGGCAAAGGAGCGCGGCGCCAAGCGCGCGCTGCCGCTGCCGGTCAGCGTGCCGTCGCATTCCTCGCTGATGCTACCGGCCGCCGAGAAGTTGCTGGCGCATCTGCAGGGCGTGGCGATCGCGGCGCCCATGATTCCGGTGCTGCACAACACCGATGTGCAAAGCCATGCCGAAGCCGATGCGATTCGCGCTGCGCTGGCGAAGCAATTGCATACGCCGGTGCGCTGGGTCGAGACCGTGCAGGCGCTGAAAGCCGCCGGCATCGAGCGCGTGATCGAATGTGGCCCCGGCAAGGTGCTGGCGGGGCTCAACAAGCGCATCGACGACAGCCTGCCCGCATTGGCGCTAATGGATGAAGCCAGCCTGCAGGCCGCACTGAACAACTGACAGGAGACAACATGCTGCAAGGACGTCTCGCGCACAGCGCGAATCTTGAAGGTCAGGTGGCGCTCGTGACCGGCGCCAGCCGCGGAATCGGCCAGGCGATCGCGCTGGCGCTCGGCAATGCGGGCGCCACCGTGGTCGGCACCGCCACCAGCGACACCGGCGCGCAGGCGATCAGCGATTACCTCGCTGCGGCCAACATCAAGGGCAGCGGCATGAAGCTCAACGTCACCGATGCCGCCGAGGTCGATGCGGTGATTGCCGCGATCAGCGCGCAACTCGGCGACATCGGCATCCTGGTCAACAACGCCGGTATCACCCGCGACAACCTCCTGATGCGGATGAAGGACGAGGAGTGGGACGACATCCTGGCGACCAATCTCACCTCGGTGTTCAGGCTGTCGCGTGCAGTGCTGCGCGCGATGATGAAGGCGCGTAGCGGGCGTATCATTTCCATCGCTTCGGTGGTGGGTGCGATGGGCAACGCCGGGCAGACCAATTACAGCGCAGCCAAGGCCGGCATCATGGGCTTCACCAAATCGCTGGCGCGCGAAGTCGGCAGCCGCAACATCACCGTCAACTGCGTGGCGCCTGGCTTTATCGACACCGACATGACGCGCGCACTGCCGGATGCACAGCGGCAGGCGCTTCTGGCCCACATCCCGCTGGGCCGGCTCGGCGCGGCGGAAGACATTGCGCAGGCCGTCGCGTTTTTGGCCTCGCCGGCGGCCGGCTATATTTCGGGCACCACCCTGCATGTCAACGGCGGCATGTACATGGCGTAAACCGCAGACCAAAGTTTGGTAGAATTCACCGGCTTTAATTTTTGTTAAAGCCCCTATTTCAAGAGAGGATCAGTAATGGATAACGTACAGCGTGTAATTAAGGTCGTCGCCGAGCAATTGGGCGTCAACGAGGCGGACATCAAGAACGAGTCTTCCTTCGTCGGCGACCTGGGCGCGGACTCGCTCGATACGGTTGAACTGGTGATGGCGCTGGAAGAAGAATTCGGCTGTGAAATCCCCGACGAGGACGCAGAAAAGATCACCACCGTCCAGCAGGCGATTGACTACGTCAACAGCCACTCGAGCTGATCGTTCACCAAGCAATAAAGGTCTGACTTTTGTCCAAGCGTCGCGTCGTCGTCACCGGCCTGGGAATCGTTTCCCCGGTCGGCAATACCATCCCGGAAGCCTGGGACAACCTGGTTTCCGGCCGTTCCGGGATTGCCCGGATTACCCGTTTTGATCCCACTCCCTTCGCCTCCCACATGGCGGGCGAGGTGAAGAATTTCGACATTGAGCAATATCTCAACCCGAAAGAGGCCCGTCGCATGGATGTCTTCATCCAGTTCGGCATGGCCGCGGGCATCCAGGCGATACGCGACTCGGGGATCGAAGTCACCGAAGCCAATGCCGAGCGCATTGGCATCAACATCGGTTCCGGCATCGGGGGCCTGCCGCTGATCGAGGAGACGCATACCCTGCTGATGGAGTCGGGTCCGAGAAAGATTTCCCCTTTCTTCATCCCGGGTTCCATCATCAACATGATTTCCGGCAACCTTTCCATCCTGTATGGAATAAAAGGCCCCAACCTGGCAGTCGTCACCGCCTGCACCACCGGTCTGCATGCGGTGGGTCTGTCCGCTCGCATGATCGAACACGGCGATGCGGATGTGATGGTTGCTGGCGGCGCAGAGTGTGCGACTTCGCCCCTGGGCGTGGGAGGATTTTCTTCTGCGCGTGCCCTGTCGACCCGCAACGACGACCCGGCGACCGCCAGCCGTCCTTGGGACAAGGATCGCGACGGCTTTGTGCTGGGCGAGGGCGCTGGCGTGCTGGTGCTCGAGGAATACGAGCACGCCAAGGCGCGCGGCGCGAAGATCTACGCAGAAGTGGTGGGTTTCGGCATGAGCGGCGACGCCTATCACATGACGGCGCCAAGCACCGACGGCCCCAAGCGTTCGATGCTGAACGCGATGCGCGACGCCGGCGTGAATGCCGATCAGTTGAATTACATCAACGCGCACGGCACCTCGACACCGCTGGGCGACAAGAATGAAACCGATGCGATCAAGCTTGCGCTGGGCGATGCGGCCTACAAGCTGGTGGTTAACTCGACCAAGTCGATGACAGGCCACCTGCTGGGTGGCGCTGGCGGCGTCGAATCGGTGTTCACCGTGCTGGCCGTGCACCATCAGGTGTCGCCGCCGACCATCAATATCTTTTCGCAAGATCCGGAATGCGATCTCGATTACTGTGCCAACACGGCGCGTGATATGAAGATCGGTTTTGCGCTCAAGAACAATTTCGGGTTTGGCGGCACCAACGGCTCGCTGGTCTTCAAGCGCGTTTGATTCCGCTGCCAGCCGGCCGTGGCTTTGTCGATTTATCCGCAAGGTGGATGTCAAGACGCGATAGCGTCTACAACCAGGCTCCGCCCTGCCTTGCCGTGTGCACGGTCTTCGGTTTGTCTTCGCGTCGCGCTTGATTTGGCAATGGAATGTCGCACGCTTCCCTGAGCACACCCGAAATCCGGGAATGGCCGCAGCAGCCTGATCTGGTTCGGCTTCAGGCGTCCCATCCGCAGCGTTACCCCGGCCTTCTCCATAGCAGCGGCGACAGCGGCTGGGACGTGCTGTTTGCGTTTCCGCAGGACATCACGCGGATTGCCGCGGCCGATGGGCTGCACGGATTGCAGGCGCATCCGGCCATGCAGCTGCGACCCGTGTCGTCTTCATCCCATCACGATCTGCCGTTCAGCGGGGGCTGGCTGTGCGCGTTCGCCTACGAACTGGGCGGGCTGTTCGAATCCAGCGTGGGGGGGGTTGAGGATGGCGCCGGTTTTCCCCTGGCCTGGCTGGTGCGCATTCCCGCCGCGATCCTGTTCGACCGCGCAAAGGGGCGCTGCATCCTGATCGCTGAAGCAGGGCGGGAAGCACTGCTCGACTGCATGCAGCACGATCTCGCAACCCTGTCGCCACCCCTGCTGGCTGCACCCGAACTGCGTATCCTGCAGGAAGACGATCCCGCCGCGTTCCTTTCCGGGGTTGCACGGATCCAGGATTACATTCGCGCAGGCGACGTGTTTCAGGTCAACCTGTCGCGCGGCTGGCGGGCCGAGTTTGCTGCGCCGGTCCCGGCCGCATCGCTGTTTGGCCGGCTGATGCGGAAGAACCCGGCGCCGTTTTCGGCCTTGCTGCAAATGGATGCGTGGGCGATCGTGAGTTCGTCGCCCGAACGGCTGATTCGCCTTGACCGCAGCGGCCGGCTGGAAACCCGCCCGATTGCGGGTACCCATCCCCGCAGTGAAGATGCCGCGGAAGATGCCGCGCTGCGTGCGCGTCTGCAAGCGCATCCCAAGGAACGCGCCGAACACGTCATGCTGGTCGATCTGGAGCGCAATGACCTCGGACGGGTGTGCGAACCCGGCAGCGTGAGGGTGGCGGCCTTGATGGAAACGACCAGTTATCGCCACGTGCACCACATCGAATCTACTGTCTGCGGGCAGCTGCGCGAGGGAATGCGCGTATACGACGCACTGCGTGCAGTGTTTCCCGGCGGCACCATCACCGGCTGCCCCAAGGTGCGCACGATGCAGATTATCCGTGAACTCGAACGGACGCCGCGGCGCAGCTACACCGGCAGTGTCGGCTACATCAATCGCGACGGCAGCTTCGATTTCAATATCCTGATCCGCAGCTTCCTGCTGCGCGGGAACGAGGTGAGTTTCCGCGCCGGCGCCGGCATCGTGGCCGATTCGGTCGCCGCGCGCGAACTCGACGAAACCCGCGCCAAGGCCCGCGGCCTGCTGCGCGCGCTTGAACCATGATCCTCGTCAACGGCCACCCCGCAGAGGCCGTGGACGCGCTGGATCGCGGCCTGGCCTACGGCGACGGCGTCTTCCGCACGCTGCGCACGCAGGACGGCCAGCCGCTGTGGTGGCGCGACCATTACGCCAAGCTGGCTGCCGACTGTGCGGCACTGTGGCTGGCCTGCCCCGACGAAGCCCGATTGCGCGCCGAAGTCTGCAGGGTGGCCGCGGCCGGAGAGGGCGTCGTCAAGATCGTGCTCACGCGGGGCACCAGTGCACGCGGCTATGCCTTGCCCGCCGGCCAGGCCTGCACCCGCATCGTGCTGTCCTCGCCGCTGCCAGCCCATGCCCAGCCCGATGCGCCGGTCGACATCCGCGCGCGCTGGTGCGCGCTGCGTCTGGCGCGGCAGCCCCGGCTGGCGGGGATCAAGCATTTGAACCGGCTGGAGAATGTGCTGGCGCGTGCGGAGTGGGACGACCCGGCGATTGCCGAGGGGCTGCTGTGCGACGATCGCGACGCGGTGATCAGCGGCGTAATGAGCAATCTTCTGGTCGTGAAGGACGGCGAACTGTTCACCCCGGACTTGAGCGAATGCGGGGTAGCGGGGGTGGCGCGAATACGCCTGCTGCGCGCCGCGGCGCGCCTCGGTATCCGCACCCATATGGACCGTTTGACGCCAGCCGCTATACTCGCTGCCGATGAAGTGATGATCTGCAACAGCGTCATTGGCGTGCGCCGGGTGGCCAGGCTGGATGGCGTGACATGGCCGCCTGCGGGCTGGACGACTACCTTGAATAAAGCCTTGTATGACGATGTGGATTAAGCGATGGGTATTGCTTGCCGGCCTGGCTGCGCTGGCGGGGGCAGGTGGGCTGGCGTGGTATGGCAACCAGCCCCTGCACATCGAGCCGCTGCCGAAGGCCATCAACGTGACGCCCGGCATGCATCTGAAAAGTTTGAGCGTGATGCTGGAACGCGAAGGCGTGATCGGCAACGCGCGGGTGTTCTGGCTGCTCGGGCGCGTGCTGGGCAAGGGCGGGACGCTCAAGGTCGGCGTCTATACGCTCGACAGGCCGCTCACGCCGCTGGAACTCTACGCCAGGCTCGAGCGCGGCGAGGTCTCGCAGGCCATTGTGCAGTTCATCGAAGGCTGGAGCTGGCGCGAGGTGCGCGCGGCTCTCGCCGCGCAGCCCATGCTGAAAAACGACAGCGCCGGCATGAGCGATGCCGAACTGCTGCAGGCCATCGGCGCTGAGGAGAATCACCCCGAAGGCCTGCTGTTTCCCGATACTTATTTTTACGCGCCGCATTCGTCCGACCTCAACGTGCTGCGCCGTGCCTACCGCCTGCAGCACGAAAAACTCATGGCGGCCTGGGAAACCCGCGCCCCCGGTCTGCCTTACCGCACGCCGTATGAGGCGTTGATCATGGCGTCGATCGTGGAAAAGGAAACCGGCGCGGCGTTCGAGCGCCCGATGATCGCAGGAGTGTTCCTCAACCGGCTCAGGTTGGGGATGCGTCTGCAGACCGACCCGACGGTGATCTACGGGCTGGGCGAGCGCTTCGACGGCAACCTGCGCCGTGTCGACCTGCTAACCGACACGCCGTACAACACCTACACCCGCGCCGGGCTACCGCCGACGCCGATTGCGATGCCGAGCGAAGCCGCAATCCAGGCTGCGCTCAACCCGGCCAAAACCGATGCGCTGTATTTCGTTTCGCGCGGCGACGGCACCCATGTGTTTTCCAATAACCTCGCCGCCCACAACAGTGCAGTAAACCGCTACCAACGATGAGCACTCAAGGAAAATTCATCACCCTCGAAGGTGTCGACGGCGCCGGCAAGAGCACCCATCTGGACTTCGTCGCCGGCTGGCTGCGCCGGCAGGGCAGGGAAGTCATCGTCACCCGCGAGCCTGGCGGCACGCCGCTCGGTGAAACCCTGCGCGAGCTGCTGCTGCACCAGCACATGGACGCCGACACCGAACTGCTGCTGATGTTTGCCGCACGCCAGGAACACCTGGCCAGCCTGATCTGGCCGGCGCTGGCGCGCGGCGCGTGGGTGGTGTCCGACCGCTTCACCGATGCCAGCTACGCCTACCAGTGCGGCGGGCGCGGCATCGCGGCCGAGCGCATCGCCGCGCTGGAAGCCTGGGTGCAGCGCGGGTTTACGCCCGACCTGACCCTGCTGTTCGACGTCCCGCCGGAGGTGGCGGAAGCGCGCCGCTCCGCCGCCCGCCCCGCCGACCGTTTCGAGTGCGAGGCCGACAGCTTTTTCAGCCGCGTGCGCAATGCCTACCTCGAGCGTGCGCAGGCCGAACCCGCGCGCTTTCGGGTACTGGATGCGCGCCAGTCCATCGAGGCGCTGCAGGCCGAGATCGGCCGGTTTTTGCAAGGATTGATGTGAGCGCACCCTATCCCTGGCTGGAATCACCCTGGCAGCGACTGCTGGCGACCCGGACACGCCCGGCGCAAGCGCTGCTGCTGGCCGGGCCGCGCGGGGTGGGCAAGGGCGCGCTGGCCCTGGCGTGGGCGCAGGCCCTGCTGTGCGAAGCACCGCTCGCCGACGGCGCCGCCTGCGGCCAGTGCCCGGCCTGCCACTGGTTCGGCACAGGCGGGCATCCGGATTTCCGGCTCGTCACCCTGCAGGAGAAAACCGGCAAGGAAGGCGAAATCCGGATGGCCACCGCCATCGAGGTCGATCAGGCGCGCGAGGCGGTCGATTACGTCCAGTTTTCCACTTACCGGGCCGGCTTTCGGGTGGTGCTGGTGAATCCGGCGGACGGCCTCAACCTGGCGGCGGCCAACGCGCTGTTAAAGGTGCTGGAGGAACCGCCGTTAAATACAGTGTTCATAATGGTGTCGGATCAGCCGCGGCGCCTGCTGCCGACCATTCGCAGCCGCTGCACCCGGCTCGATATCGGACTGCCGCCTGTCGACCAGGCAGCGCAATGGCTCGCCGGGCAGGGTGTGGACGATGCGGTCAACCTGCTGGCGCTCTCCGGCGGCACGCCGCTCGATGCCCAGCGCTGGGCCGACAGCGGCGAACTGGATGAACGCCGCAGCGTGCTGGAAGGCCTGGCGCAGCCCGGTCAGCTCGATCCGGTGACGCTGGGCGAACGCTGGAAAGCCATCGGCCCGCAGACCTGGCACAACGTGGCGTACAAGTGGCTGGGCGATTTGCTGGCGGTGAAGCTGCAGGGCCAGGTACAGTTCAACCGCGATTTTGCCGGGGTGCTGGCGCGGCTGGGAAACCAGGCCGATCTGGCGAAGCTGCTGGCGCTCGCCAGAACGCAGGCGAACGAAGGCAGGACGCTGGCGCATCCGCTCAACCGGGCCTTGCAGCTGGAAGCCTGGCTGATTCAGTACCGGCACGTGTTTGATTGAAGAGAAACGATCATGAATGCAGCAGTCAATGATGCCGCAGGACATGTCCGCCCCGGCGTGCTGTCTCTGTCGATCAAGGAAAAATCCTCCCTGTTTGCGGCCTACATGCCGTTCATCAAGGGCGGCGGCCTGTTCATTCCCACCAACAAGCAATACAAGATGGGCGAGGAAGTGTTCATGCTGCTGACGCTGATGGACGACCCCGCCAAGCTGCCGGTGTCCGGCAAGGTGGTGTGGGTGACGCCGGGCAGCTCCCATGGTGGCCGTACCCAGGGCATCGGCGTGCAGTTCGCCTTCAACGAAAGCGGCAAGGCGGCGCAAAACAAGATTGAAGGTTTGCTCGGCGGTTCGTTAAAATCGGTGCGACCTACTCACACCATGTAGCGCCGCCATTCATGCGGTGCGCAGATACCGCATGTACATCGATTCCCACTGCCACATCAACTTCCCCGATTTTGCCGGCAAGCTGCCCGAGGTGTTCGACCTCATGGCGGCCAACCAGGTGAGCCACGCGCTGTGCATCAGTGTGGCGCTGGAAAAGTTCCCCGAGATTCTCAGCCTCGCCGAAGCGCACCCCAATGTGTATGCCTCGGTCGGGGTGCATCCCGACCATGAGGAGTGCACCGAGCCGACGGTGGCCGAACTGGTCGCGCTGGCCGATCATCCGAAGGTGGTGGCAATCGGCGAGACCGGGCTGGATTACTTCCGGCTGACCGGCGATCTCGAATGGCAGCGGGAGCGCTTCCGCACCCACATCCGCGCCGCGCGGGCGTGCCGGAAGCCCCTGGTGATCCACACCCGCGCCGCGGCCGACGATACCCTGCGTCTCATGCGCGAAGAGCAGGCGGGCGAAGCGGGCGGGGTGATGCACTGCTTCACCGAAAGCCTGGCGGTGGCCGAGGCGGCCATCGAGATGGGATTTTATATTTCGTTTTCCGGCATCGTGACGTTCAAGAATGCCGCGGCGCTGCGCGAGGTGGCGGCCGCCATCCCGCTGGAGCGCATGCTGATCGAGACCGATGCGCCGTATCTGGCTCCGGTGCCGCATCGCGGGCAGACCAACCAGCCGGGGTTCGTGAAGCACGTGGCGGAAGAAATCGCGCGGGTGCGCGGGATGACGGCCGAAGCGGTGGGCGAGGCCACCACGCAGAACTTCTTCCGCCTGTTTGCCGCGGCCCGGCCCTGAGCCGGGTGCAACGCGCGGCTGAATCCCGCGTCGTCAGCCCCTGAGCGGCTGCCTCTCCACGGCGGTGTGGCTGGCAATGGCTTCCGGCCGATGGAGGAAGTAGCCCTGTCCGTAATCCACCCCGATTTCCTTCAGTGCCAGCAGGGTGGCCTCGTCCTCGATGAACTCCGCCACGCAGCCGATCTTCAGGGTTTTGGCGATCTGGGTGATGGCAACGACGATGGAGTGGTCGTGCTCGTCGTGCACCATGTTGCGCACGAAGCTGCCGTCAATTTTCAGGTAATCCACAGGCAGCATCTTGAGATAGCCGAATGAGCTCAGACCGCTGCCGAAATCGTCCAGCGCGAACTGGCAGCCCAGCTTCTTCAGTTCCGTCATGAAGCGGGCCGCATGGGATACGTTCCGAATGGCGGCGGTTTCGGTGATCTCGAAGGTGACCAGGCCCGGCTTGACGCCGCTGCGCAGGATTTCGCGCTTGACGAAATCGAGCAATTCCTCCTGTCCCAGCGACTGTCCAGAGAGATTGATGGCATAGGCGGCCAATCCCATCTGGACGCCATGTCGGGCAATGAGTTCGAGCGCATTGCGGATGACCCAGCGGTCGATTTCGGGCATGTGACGGAAGCGCTCGGCGGCAGGAATCAGCCGCCCCGGCAGGATCAGCGAACCGTCCTCCTCCAGCATGCGAACCAGCAGTTCGCAGCGGGGTGCTTCCGTACTGTTCGCATCAAGCGGATAGATTTTCTGGCAGTGCAGGACAAAGCGGTCATTCTCCAGGGCGCTGGGAATGCGTGCCGACCATTGCATCTCCAGATGACGCCGCGCCTGCTCCACATCGTCCATGCTGGAGACATGAATCTGGTTGCGCCCCTTGTCCTTGGCCACGAAACAGGCAATGTCGGCATTGCTGAAAATGTCCACGGCAGCGGCGGTCTCGGGACGGATGGGAACCACCCCGATGCTGATTCCCACCTCGAAAGTCTGACCTTCCCATAGATAACGGCAATCGCGGACCCGGTCGCGGATGTCTTCGGCCAGGGCGCGGGCCTCGTTCAGGGGAATATTTCGCATCAGGATGCCGAACTCGTCGCCCCCCAGGCGGGCGACGGTATCGGTTTCACGTACCCGGTGGCGCAGCATCGTCGCGAGCTCGATCAGCAAGCCATCGCCGGCAATGTGCCCGCAGGTGTCGTTGACCACCTTGAACTGGTCGAGATCCATGTAGCAGAACGCGTTGTCTGTGTTGTGGGTCTTGGCGTCCTTGAGAACAGCCTCGACTTGCCGCTCGAATTCGCGGCGGTTGATCAGCCCCGTCAGGGCGTCGTGGGTGGCCTGGTAGGCCAGCTTGCGGGAGGCTTCACGGGCTTCGGTCACATCATGGAAGACCAGCACGGCGCCGATGGTCTTGCCCGCTTTGCCGCGGATCGGGGCGGCGGTTTCCTCGACGGTGTAGGCGCGGCCATCGGCTCTGACCAGCTGCGCGAGGTTGACGCCGCTGATCACGGTGTCCTCTGCCAGGCACAGGCGCGCGGGGTTGGCCAGCGCGTTCCCGGTGGATTGATCCTGCACCCGGTAGACGGTTTCAATGGGTTTGCCCACGCCCTCGGCCAGGGCGCAGCCGGTCAGGGTTTCCGCCACCGGGTTCAGATAGCGCACCCGGCCCTGCAGGTCGGTGGTGATGACGCCGTCGCCGATGGAATGCAGCGTCACCTCGGCGCGTTCCTTTTCTTCGTGCAGCTCCTGTTCGGATTGATGCAGTGCCGCAATCCGGTTGCGGATCGCTTCGGTCATGCCAGCGAAAGCCCGTAGCGCGCGTATCCCACGGTTTCGCCCGCGAGCGTGATCGGGATGCTCGTGTCATATACCAGGTCGCCCAGGCTCTGCCGGATGTTTCGATCGATGGCGGGCAGATGGGCCGCATCGACCTTGCCGGCCTGGGCGTAGAGGGCGTTCTTGTCATCGAAGACGACGACATAGTCCAGGTTCGGCAGCCGGGCTGTTGACCAGCTGCTGCAGGATTTCGTTGACCGACGCATGATCACGCTCGAACAGGCGCGCGCCGAGCGAGGCACTGAGCAGCGGGCTGACGGTTTGCAGCCGCGCCTCGGTGCGGTCTTCCATCACCTGGGTCATCAGCCGCAGGCTGTTGGCAATCAGCAGCCCCAGCATCGTCACTTCAATGAGGATGCTGACGATGACCAGTCGGGTTCGGATGGAATGGAAGAAGGGGGTCCGGGTTTCGGTCATGGGCCGGCTGGATTCGTCAGGACCCGTGTATAGGGGTCGAGCTTCTTCATGACCCTGTCGTCAATGAGATCGAATTTTTCGTAGCCCGTCGTGGAAAAGTAAGCCTCGCTGCCGGGAACCCGATGGAAATCAAGCAACAGTTTCTTTATTTTCGCGATGTCCTGATTGGATAGACGCGGATTGGCCATGAGCATGAATCCCGGGGCTTCCTCGGTCGTGCCGATGACCCGCATCTGATCTTTTTGCTCTTCCCCTAGAACAGAACCCGCCACAGCAGCGTCCCGGTCACCGATGTATCGGCCTCGCCGCGCAGAGGCGCGTGCATGGCATTGTTGTGGGTGCGCGTTTCAACGATCGTCACCGATTCGCCGGGGACGAGGCCTTTTTCCCTGAGCAAGTGCTCCGCCATTTGATAAATGATGGAGACCCGCTGCGCGATCATCACGGTTTTCCCTCTCAGATCTTCAATCCTGTGGATAGTCGAATCCTTGCGGGTGAGAAAAATGCCTTGGGAAGAGAAGAATGGCCCGTCTGGGCCAGCCGTTTGTAACTGTCGCGGGTTTCCGCAAGGCGGCCAAGGTGGGGGGCGGTAATGATGATGTCGTACTGACCCTTGCGGGTGCGATCGACAAAGCTGTCAAAGTCCGGCGCGGTGACCAGGGAGACGGGGCGTTGCAGGCTTTTGGCGAGATAGTCTTTGAGCGGGGTGTGGAAAGACGCCAGCTGGGCCGGCGTCACATAGGGGAAGACGCCCAGGGTCAGCGGCGTGTTTTCGCTTGCCAGCGCGGAAGGGCCCAGCACAAGGACGAACACAAACGAAGCAAAAAGCATAAAGCCTGCCATTCGACAAGTCCCCCTAACCAGTCACGAAATGCCAGCCTTCGGTGCGCCGGGAACGATCCCGGCGTACGGGTCGGGCTTGCGGGCTTAAATTTCCGGGATGGCCGCAGGTTCGAGGCCGCCCCGCCGTCTTGCCAGACGAATAATATGGTTTTACGGAGGGCCGCAGGAATCCTTAATCCCGCGAAAAGCGGCAACGCAGGGCAGCGTGATGTGATCGAGCCCCTATTTCGATTGCGCGGCCAGCCGGTTGAGCACCTGCGCCGCTGCCCGGAGGCCGAAGCTGGCGGTGACGCACACCGAAGAACCGAAGCCGGCGCAGTTGAGCCCGTGCAGGTGGGCGTCCTCCGGACGTTCGTAGCACACGCCACCCTCTGCGCTCGGATAGGTGAGGGGCTCGGTGGAATAGACGCAGTCGACGCCGAATTTTCTCCCCAGTTCGCGCGGAAAGCCATGTTCGCGGCGCAGGCTGGCGCGCACCTTTGCGAGCAGGGGGTCTTCGGTGGTGCGGGCGAGGTCGGCCAGCTGCACCCGGCCGGGATCGCTCTGGCCGCCGGCGGCGCCGACGCAGACCAGGCGGATGCGCTGGCGGCGGCAGTGGACGATCAGCGCGGTCTTGGCGCGGGCGCTGTCAATGGCATCCACTACGTAATCGAAACTTTCCGCCAGCAGCCCGGCGACATTCTCGTGGGTCAGAAATTCTTCCACGCCCGTCACCCGGCAGCGCGGGTTGATCGCATGGATGCGCTCCGTCATGGCCTGGATCTTGGGCTTGCCGAGTTCGTGCGTCAGCGCGTGAACCTGGCGGTTGATGTTGGATTCGGCCAGGTGGTCGGGATCGATCAGGGTGAGGCGGCCGATGGCCGAGCGTGCCAGCGCCTCGGCAGTCCAGGCGCCGACGCCGCCGATGCCGATGACGCAGACATGCGCCTGCTGAAAGCGCTCGAAGGCCGGGGTGCCGTAGAGCCGGCGTATGCCGCCAAAACGGCGCTCGAAATCGATCGCGTGTTCGCTGTGGAAGAGGTCGGTCATGGGTGGGGCCGGAAACCGCCTGTCGCCAAAGGGGCAGGCGGCATCAAGGCTTCAGGCGGACAGGGGGCGAACATGACGCGCATCATACCGCGACCGATGTGCTGTAAAAGCGGAAGCGCGATGGCTAAACACAGGGGCCGGGTTTGCCTCGATTGGCCCGAGTTCAAGCCCCTTGCATGCAAGGCCACCCGAGCCTGGGCTCACTGCCCGAAGAAGGATTTGACCTTGTCCATGAACGACTGCGCACGCGGGTTGTTGTTTCGTCCCGGACTCAAGGCCTCGAATTCGCGCAACAATTCGCGCTGGCGCTCCGACAGGTTCACCGGCGTCTCGATCTGCATGTGGCACAGCAGGTCGCCCGGGGCGTTGCTGCGTACGCCCTTGATGCCCTTGCCGCGCAGGCGGAACACTTTGCCCGATTGCGTTTCGGCCGGAATCTTGATCTTGGCGTGTCCTTCCAGGGTGGGGATTTCGACTTCGCCGCCCAGTGCCGCGGTGGCAAAACTGATCGGCATTTCGCAATGCAGGTCGTTGCCGTCGCGCTTGAACACCGGGTGCTCCTTGAGATGGATCACCACATAGAGATCGCCCGACGGACCGCCGTTGACCCCGGCTTCGCCTTCGCCGCCGAGGCGGATGCGGTCGCCGCTGTCGACCCCGGCGGGGATTTTGACCGACAGGGTCTTGTGCTTCTTGACGCGGCCCTCGCCATGGCAACTGGTGCAGGGATCGGCCACCATCTTGCCGGTGCCGCCGCAGCGCGGGCAGGTCTGCTGCACCGAGAAGAAGCCTTGCTGGATACGTACCTGGCCGTGGCCGCCGCAGGTGGTGCAGGTCGTCGGCGCGGTGCCCGGCTTGGCGCCGCTGCCGTGGCAGACGCCGCATTCTTCCAGGGTCGGGATGCGGATCTTGGTTTCGGTGCCGCGGGCGGCTTCTTCCAGCCCGATTTCCAGGTTGTAGCGCAGATCGGCGCCGCGATAGACGCGGTCGCGGCGACCGCCGCCACCACCGAAGATGTCGCCGAAAATGTCCGAGAAGGCCTCGGAAAATCCGCTGCCGCCATAGCCGCCGCCCATGCCGGCCTGCTGGTCGACTCCGGCGTGGCCGAACTGGTCGTAGGCGGCGCGCTTGTCCGGGTCGGACAGGATTTCGTAGGCCTGCTTGACTTCCTTGAATTTCTCCTCCGCACCCTTGTCGTCCGGGTTGCGGTCAGGATGGTGCTTCATGGCCAGCTTGCGGTAGGCCTTCTTGATTTCTTCGTCCGAGGCATTCCTGGCGACGCAGAGGATTTCGTAGTAGTCGCGTTTTGACATGTATTTGTGAACCTGCTTAATGAATCCGATACGCAGACGGCCAGAGTCGTCCATGCCGGCTTTATTTTTGGGCCGGCTGAAGCGAAATCAATGGGTTGAAAACCGCATCCCGCTTATTTGTGACAGGCTAAACTTCACGTCGGTCGCCTGGGCGGGCGTAAAGTTTAGCCGAGATCGGGCACTATTTTGTGGTTGCCCGCCCGTAGATCAGCGTACCGAACCAAAAGAGGGGTCGGCGGCGTGAACGGCTTCGGGCAGACCGGCGATCTTCATGCCCTGGCGCACCGGTCCGCCCGGGAACAGGGTGTAGAGCCAGCGCCCACCCCCTTCGGCGGCGAAGCGGTCTTCCAGCTCGCGCAGAATGCGGTGGGCGTCTTCGCGGCTGCCGCCGTGGTCGATGGCGTATTCCCGCAGCCAGTCCAGTACCCGGAAGTGTTCGTCGGACAGCGAGAGGCCTTCCGCGCGGGCCAGATCGCGGGCGATGTCATGAGACCAGTCGTCCAGTTCCACCCAGTTGCCATAATGGTCCTGGACAAGTTTCTTGCCTTCGGCGGCGGCGAGGATGATGGGGTTGGTCATGGTTATTCTCCGTTCAGTCGACTTTGATGCTGATGGATTTCGGCCGGCCGGCTTCCGCCTTGGGCAGTTCCAGCTTGAGTACGCCGTTCCGGTAGCTGGCGCGGGCCTCGTCGGCCTTCACCGCCACCGGTAGCGGAACGACCCGGCGGAACGCGCCATAGGCGCATTGCATCACCCGCCAGCGGCCCTCGGTATCTTCCTTCTGAAAACGCTTCTCGCCGGACACCACCAGGGCGTCGTTCAGCACCTGGATGTCCAGGTCGTCCTTCTCCAGCCCGGGTACTTCCAGACGCACGACCAGGCGATTGTCATCCTCGAACACATCGCCACCCAGCATGGACCAGCCGAGGCTTGGCAGCCAGGATACGTCGTCCACCTTCGCCGGCGCGGGCAGATCGGTCTTGTCGCCGGGCTTGAAGCGGGTTAGCGCGCCGGAGGCGGAATGCCAGAGATGGCGCCATCCTTCGGCGAGGTTGTCCCAGAACGAACCCATGCTTTCCTTGATGTTTCCCAGTTTCATGCTGTTCTCCTTTTTCGATAGGCCGGCCGCTGCGCGGCCGGCACAGGTCAGGCCACGTGGATCGCGATCTTGCGCGGCTGCGCGTGCTCGGCCTTCGGGATGCGCAGCTTGAGCACCCCGTGGTTGAACTCGGCGCCCACTCTTTCGCTGTCCAGTTCCTTGGACAGGGTGAACACACGGCGGTAGCGCGGCAGGCTCGCCTCGGCATGAGTCGCCTCCATGCCTTCTGGCATGGACAGCACCACCTCGCCTTCCAGGGTAAGGGTGTCGGCCTCCACCTGGAGGTTGAGCTTGTCCTTGGGCACGCCTGGCAGGTCGGCGTACAGAGTGATGCCGCTGGCGTCCTCGATCACATCCACCGGGGGCAGCAGGGCTGCTTCTTCACGGCGGGTTTCAGCCACTTGGGTTTTGTCGGTCATGGCGTATCCTCCTCATTGAATGGCAATGCGGCGGGGCTGGGCGGCTTCCTTGCGGGCCACGCTGATGTGCAGCACGCCGTCACGGTACTGGGCGGAAACGTTGTTGGCGTCGACATCGTCGGGCAGGGTCACCACCCGGCGGAAACGGCCGGCAAAGCGCTCGTCGATATGCACGGTGGCCTTTTCCGGAACCTCGTCCACCTTGCGCTCGCCGCTGATGGTGAGCACGCCCTTCTCGATCTGCACATCGAGTGCATCGGGATCGACGCCAGGGACGAAGGCGTAGATTTCCACCGATTTGGGCGTTCCGCCCACGTTCATCGCCGGGAAGCCGCGGGTCAGACCGCGGATGCTGGGCGACAGGTCGAAGGCCTGCTGCATCTCCCGCTGCAGGCGATCCATTTCCGCGAACGGGTCGCGGGGAAACAGGCTGCGATACAACATATTCGAATCCTCCTTGACAGTTCGTCCAAGCGGCCCACGCCGCTTCTGACAATTAAATGGGGTGGCAAAAACCGAATTCAATATCTTGAAAATCCGGCTGCGGATTCCCATAAGATGCAGGTAAGCCAATCCGCCCAACAAAGGAGCAGCATGCAATTCAAGGACTATTACGACGTGCTTGGCGTGCCGCGCGACGCCACCGCGGACGACCTCAAGAAGGCTTTTCGCAAGCTGGCGCGCAAATACCATCCGGACGTGTCCAAGGAGAAGGACGCCGAGGCACGCATGAAGGACGTGAACGAGGCCTATGCGGTGCTGTCCGATCCGGAGAAGCGCGCCGCCTACGACCAGCTGGGCAAGGGCTACCAGCCAGGGCAGGATTTCCGGCCGCCGCCCGACTGGGACGCCGGCTTCGAGTTTTCCGGCCGTGGCTACACGCCGGACGAGGCCGCCGGCTTCTCCGATTTTTTCGAGCAGATCTTCGGCCGCGCCGGCATGGGCGGGCGCGGCTTCGGCCAGACCCATGCCCGGCATGGCAACGTGCGGGCGCAGGGCGAGGACCATCATGCCAAGGTGGTGCTCGACCTGGAAGACGCCTTCACTGGCGCCACCCGGCAGATTTCGCTGCGCGCACCGAAAATGGATGCCCAGGGCCGGGTCACGCTGGAGTCCCGTACCCTCAACGTGAAGATTCCCAAGGGCATCAAGGCCGGACAGGTCATCCGCCTGGCCGGGCAGGGCGCGCCGGGCATCGGCGGCGGCCCGGCCGGCGACCTGCTGCTGGAAGTGCAGTTCAAGGCCCATCCCCGCTTCCGCGTGGAAGGGCGCGATCTCTATCTGACCTTGCCGGTGGCGCCCTGGGAAGCGGCGCTGGGCGCGGTCGTCAGCGTGGACCTGCCGGGCGGCCCGGTGAAGGTGCGGATCCCGGAAGGCGCGCAGTCCGGCCGCCAGTTGAGGGTGCGCGGCAAGGGCATCCCGGGCGAGCCGCCGGGTGACCTGATGCTCACCATCGAGGTCATGCTGCCGCCGGCCGACACGCCACGGGCGCGGGAATTCTATGAGCAGATGGCGAAGGAATTCGCCTTCGATCCACGGCAAGGGAGATGAGTTATGCATGACGAGGACATTCTGATCGGCACCCTGATGGAAGACAGCTGGCTGACCCTGGAGCAGATGGCGGCGGCCTGCGCCGTCGAACCGGACTGGCTCGTCCGGCACCTCGAGGAAGGACTCATCCCCCATGCCGAAAGTGTGGCCGGGGTGTGGCGCTTTTCCGGCGCGGCGCTCATCCACGCCCAGCGCATGCGGGAACTGGAGCGGGATTTCGACGCCGTGCCGGAACTCGCGGCGCTGATGGCGGACCTGCTGGAGGAACTGGACGCCCTGCGCGCCCGCGTGCGCAGCCTCGGCGGCTGACGGCGATGAACCCCGCTGTATTACTGGAACACGCCAACACCAACCGCTTGCAGACGCTGTTGCTGATCGGCGCGCTGCTCGCCATCGGCGGCCTGGCCGGTTATGTCCTGTTCGGCGAAAGCGGCTTGTGGATGGCCCTCGCTGCCACGCTGCTGACCCTGGTGGTGGAACCCTTGGCGGTCACCCGGCTCACCCTTGCGCTCTACAAGGCGCGCCCCATCCAGCCTGCCGAGGCGCCGCAACTCTGGCGCACCCTGGAGGTGCTGGCCGGGCGCGCGGGACTGCCCGCCGTGCCGGTACCCCACTATGTGCCGAGTTCCATGGTCAACGCCTTCGCCGTGGGCAACCGGCAGCAATCGGCCATCGCGCTCACCGACGGCCTGCTCGCCCGCCTGAGTCCGCGCGAGCTGGCCGGTGTGCTGGCCCACGAAACCGCCCACATCGCCAACGGCGACCTCAAGGTGATGAACCTGGCCGACTACGTGAGCCGGCTCACCGGCCTGTTCGCCATCGCCGGACAGATTGTCCTGATCCTGCTTTTGCCGGACTGGTTGCTGGGCGAGGGGGAATTGCCCTGGCTGGGCCTGCTGGTGCTCGCCTTTTCGCCGCATCTGGCCCTGCTGGCGCAGCTCGGGCTGTCACGGGTGCGGGAATTCGACGCCGACTTCACCGCCGCGCGTCTCACCGGCGATCCACGGGCGCTCGCCTCGGCGCTGGCCAAGATCGATCAGGTGTCGCGCAACTGGCGGGCCTGGCTGCTGCCGGGCTGGGGCAATCCGGAACCGTCCTGGTTGCGCACCCATCCGGAGACGGAGGAACGCATCCGTCGCCTGCTGGCGCTGAGCCTGCCGGCGCCCGCGGACACCTGGCCGTCGCCTGCCTTCGTGTCCAGACCGACTCCCATCCAAGGTTTGCCGCGCTGGTATCCCGGCGGCTTCTGGCGTTGATGACGAGGAAATTGCCATGGAACAGAAAACCCAATGGAATCTCGCTTACTGGCTGATCGCTATCCTGCTGCTGCTGACGCTGCAGGACTGGTGGCAGACGGCGCGCACCGTGGAGCCGGTGCCCTACAGTGAATTCGAGCAGGCGCTGAAGGATGGCCGTGTGGCCGAGGTGCTGGTCTCGGACAAGACCGTCACCGGCAAACTCAAGTCGCCCGACGCCAAGGGCAAGACGGTGATCGTGGCGACACGCGTCGAGCCGGATCTCGCCGCGCGCCTGTCGCAATACGATGTGCCCTATGCACGGGTGATCGAGAGCACCTTCCTGCGCGACCTGCTGTCGTGGATCCTGCCGGCGGTGGCCTTCTTCGCGGTGTGGTTCTTCCTGTTCCGCCGCTTCGCCGACAAGCAGGGCATGGGCGGCTTCATGACCATCGGCAAGAGCCGCGCCAAGGTGTATGTGGAGAAGGACACCGGGGTGACGTTCGCCGACGTGGCCGGCGTGGACGAGGCCAAGGCCGAACTCGCGGAGGTGGTGGACTTCCTGAAAAACCCGCAGGAATATGGCCGTCTCGGGGCGCGCATCCCCAAGGGCGTGCTGCTGGTGGGTCCGCCCGGCACCGGCAAGACCCTGCTGGCCAAGGCGGTGGCTGGCGAGGCGGCGGTGCCCTTCTTCTCCAACTCCGGCTCCGAGTTCGTCGAGATGTTCGTGGGCGTGGGCGCGGCGCGCGTGCGCGACCTCTTCGAGCAGGCGCGCGAGAAGGCGCCGGCCATCATCTTCATCGACGAACTCGACGCCCTGGGCCGCGCGCGCGGTGCGGCCGGGCCCATCAGCGGCCATGACGAGCGTGAACAGACGCTCAACCAGCTGCTCACCGAAATGGACGGCTTCGACACCTCGGTCGGGCTCATCATCCTCGCCGCCACCAACCGGCCGGAAATCCTCGACCCCGCGTTGCTTCGTGCTGGCCGCTTCGACCGCCAGGTGCTGGTGGACCGGCCGGACAAGAAGGGCCGGCTGGATATCCTCCGGGTGCACGTCAAAAAGATCAAGCTCGCGCCCGAGGTGGACCTGGAGCAGGTGGCGGCGCTGACCACCGGCTTTTCCGGCGCCGATCTCGCCAACCTGGCGAACGAGGCCGCGCTCATGGCCACCCGCCGCAAGGCCGAGGCCGTGACGCTTGCCGACTTCACCGCGGCGGTGGAACGCATCGTCGCCGGTCTGGAAAAGAAAAACCGCGTGCTCAACGACGCCGAGCGCAAGACCGTGGCCTACCACGAAATGGGCCATGCCCTGGTGGCGCTGGCGCTGCCCGGCACCGACCCGGTGCACAAGGTGTCGATCATCCCGCGCGGCATCGGCGCGCTCGGCTACACCATCCAGCGCCCCACCGAAGACCGCTACCTCATGACCCGCGAAGAACTGGAAAACAAGATCGCCGTGCTGCTGGGCGGACGTGCCGCGGAAAAACTGGTATTCGGCAAGCTCTCCACCGGCGCGGCGGACGATCTGGCCAAAGCCACCGACATCGCCCGCGACATGATCACCCGCTACGGCATGGACGAGGACTTGGGCTACATCGCCTATGAATCCCAGCGGCCGCGCTTCCTCGACGTGCCGGACATGGTGAACGGCGGCTGCCGGGTGGCGGAATCCACCCAGACCCGCATCGACGAAGCCATCCGCGCCATCGTGAAGGGCGTGTTCGCCCGCGCCCATCGCATCCTCGACGACAACCGCGACATCCTCGAACGCTGCGCCGCCGAACTGCTGGCCAGGGAAACGCTGGACGAGAACGCCATCCGCGAACTCACCCGCGATTTGCGCAAGCCGGTCATTGGGGAAATGACGACGCGCCCCAAATAAAGGTTTATTGTCCATTTCGGAGACCATCCATGAATGATTCCCTGCACATCGTCTGCCCCCACTGCCACGCCGTGAACCGCGTGCCGGCCGCCAGGCTGACCCAGGGGCCCAACTGCGGCCAGTGCCACAAGCCGCTGTTCACGGGGCATCCGGTGGAATTGACGCAGGCCGGTTTCGCCAGGCACATGGAACGCAACGACCTCCCGCTGCTGGTGGATTTCTGGGCGCCCTGGTGCGGCCCCTGCAAGATGATGGCGCCCCAGTTCGAGCAGGCGGCGCGGCTGCTGGAGCCGCGGGTGCGGCTGGCCAAGGTGAACACCGAAGCTGAGCAGATGCTGGGGACGCAATACGGCATCCGCAGCATTCCCACGCTCGCCCTATTCCGGGGTGGGCGCGAAATCGCCCGCCAGCCCGGCGCCATGGGGGCCCAGGACATCGTGCGCTGGGTGCAGGCGCAGCTGGGTTAGCCCAATGGAATATTTCACGAGGGCGTCCCCACAGGAGACCCGTCCATGACCCGTCAAGACAAACACTCCGACCTGCAACAATTCCGTAAAGAGTGGGGCGTGATGACTTTTTACGAACGTTTCGAGCAGGTCATCGCGCTCATCCTCTCCGCGGTGATCGCCGTCATCGTGGTGGTGTCCCTTGTCCAGCTCGTCCGCACGGTGTTCACCCTGCTGTTTCTGGACGCCTTCAACCCGCTCGATCACAAGGTCTTCCAGACCGTGTTCGGCATGATCATGACCCTGCTCATCGCCATGGAATTCAAGCATTCCATCATCAAGGTGGCGCTGCGGCGGGAAAGCATCATCCAGGTCAAAACCGTGATCCTCATCGCCCTCATCGCCCTGGCCCGCAAATTCGTCATCCTCGACCCCGACACCGGGCCGGCCAAGATTGCCGCCCTGGCCGGGGCCAGCCTGGCGCTGGGCGTGGTGTACTGGCTGCTGCGCGAGCGCGACAGCCACGACCAGGCCCGGGAAGTCCAGCGCGCCGACCCGCGCCAGCCCTGAAGCCGACCGTAAAACTGGTACATTGCACCCCTTGCGATTGAAACGGGCTGTATGCCCCCTGCGCGTGCAGGGGGCGCGGATGAAGAACAACGCAGCGATGGCCAGGCGCCATTGCGCAACGCTTGAGGGGATGGGCGTCCATGCCAACATTGAACTGGATCGGCAAAGAAGCCGTCGTCAAACACCACAAGGACGTGCCGTTCCGCCTGCTGGAACCGGTTCCGGAGCTGTCCTGCGGCCCGGCGGATTCGGGCAACCTCATCGTGCAGGGCGACAACCTGCACGCCCTCAAGGCGCTGCTGCCCCGCTATGCCGGACAGGTGAAATGCATCTACATCGACCCGCCCTACAACACCGGCAACGAAGGCTGGGTTTACAACGACAACGTCAACAGCCCGGAAATCCGCCGCTGGCTGGGCGAGGTGGTGGGCAAGGAAGGCGAGACGCTGGACCGCCACGACCGCTGGCTGTGCATGATGTACCCGCGGCTGGCCCGCGATGGCGTCACCTTCAAGCAGACCCCTTACGCGCTGGAGGTGTGAAGGTGGACGACGAGCGCAAGGTCATCATCATTGCCGGTCCCAACGGCGCAGGCAAGACGACGTTTGCGCGCGAGTTTCTGCCCAATGAAGCAGGTTGCCCGATATTCGTGAATGCCGACCTGATTGCGGCGGGGCTGGCGCCGTTTGCGCCCGAAACCGCCGCGGTGCGCGCCGGGCGGCTGATGTTGCAGGAAATGACCCGCCACTTCGCCGCCCGCGAGCGCTTCGCCTTCGAAACCACACTCGCCGGGCGCGGCTACGTGCACCACATCCGCACCTGGCAGTCTGCCGGCTACCGCGTCAAGCTGATCTTTCTGCAACTCGCCAGCCCCGAGGAAGCCATCGCGCGCGTGGCGCAGCGGGTGCGTCAGGGTGGACACCTCCAGACGCTGTTCGGCGACGATGCGGCCACGCGCGTGGCGGTGACGGATCAGTACACCTTCGAGTTTCACGCTCAGGCCTACGCGCCCAGCCGCGACTACGACGGGCGCTTTGGCCATTTCGATTTCCGCAAGCATTTCTATGGGCGCATCGGCGACTTCGACAGCAAGGAAGAGTTCGAATGCG
>CAMTWC010000007.1:0-23608 GCA_947085345.1 uncultured Gammaproteobacteria bacterium
CGATCCACTACGGGCTGAAGCCCGTGTGGAATCGTATGCCCTAAAGGACTCCGATCCACTACGGGCTGAAGCCCGTGTGGAATCGTATGCCCTAAAGGACTCCGATCCACTACGGGCTGAAGCCCGTGTGGAATCGTATGCCCCAGGCAGTCGAGCGCATCGCCCAGCATCAAGGTGAGTTGCACCCGCCCGCCGTCGAGCGCAATACGATGGAAGCCCGGCGTCAGCATCGGCCAGTTCGCCAGCAGTTCCGTGGAGAGCGCGGCGAATTCCGGCCATTGCGCATGCAGGCGCGCCAGGTCGTCGGCGCGGAAAGGGTGTTTCTCGACCGACAGGAAATGCAGCCGCACGGGACGCGCCGGATCGTCGCGCCAGGCCGCCCACGTCGCCAGAAAGTTCAGCCCGGTACCGAATCCGGTTTCCAGGATGGCAAATGAGGACCGGCGCGCCCACGCCGCAGGCAGGCCGCAGCCCTGCAGGAACACATGGCACGCCTGCCCGGCGCCGCCGTCGGCGGAATGGTAGATGTCGCCGTAGGCGGCGGAATACGGCACGCCGTCCCGGAATTCGAGGCGGGCTGGGACAATCGTTTTCAGCATGGTCGAATGTTGCATGGGGCCGGTTCCCTGCCGGCATCGCGCAGCGGCTGACGCCTCATCCCGCCCTGCCCGGTGCCTGCCCGGCTGCAGCAAGCCGGCGGCGGCGCATCAGCTGGTAGGCCGCCGGAATCACGAACAGCGACAGCAGGGGGGCACTCACCATGCCGCCTACCATGGGGGCGGCGATGCGGCTCATCACCTCGCTGCCGGTGCCGCTGTCCAGCAGAATGGGCAGCAGGCCGGCGACGATCACCGCCACCGTCATCGCCTTGGGGCGCACGCGCTGCACCGCGCCTTCGCGGATGGCGTCGAGCAGGTCGGCCACGCCGGTTTTGCCCGCTTCGCGCCGCGCGTCCCAGGCGTTCTTCAAATACAGCAGCATGATCACGCCGAACTCGGCCGACACCCCGGCCAGCGCGATAAAGCCGACGCCGGTGGCCACCGACAGGTGGTAGCCCATCAGGTAGAGGAACCAGACCCCGCCGGTGAGCGCGAAGGGCAGCGTGGCCATGATGAGCAAGGCCTCGTCGAAGCGCCTGAAGGTGAGATAAAGCAGCACGAAAATGATCAGCAGCGTGGCGGGCACCACCAGCTTGAGCCGCGCGTTGGCGCGCTCCATGAACTCGAACTGGCCGGAGTAGGCGAGGCTCATGCCGGGCTCGAGCCTCACCTCGCGCGCGACGGCGGCGCGCAGGTCGGCCACTGTGGCGGCGAGGTCGCGGCCGCGCACGTCCACGTACACCCAACCGGAAGGCCGGGCATTCTCGCTTTTCAGCATGGGCGGGCCGTCGCTGACGCGCACCTTCGCCACCATGCCGAGGCTGATCTGATTGCCGTTGGGGGCGAGGATGGGCAGCGCGGCGAGCTTGGCGGGCGTATCGCGCCACTCGCGCGGATAGCGCACGCTGATGGGGAAGCGCGCCAGGCCTTCGACCGTCTCGCCGATGTTTTCGCCGCCGATCAGGCTCGCCACTACCGACTGCACGTCGCCGATGTTGAGGCCATAGCGCGCCGCCGCCGCGCGGTCGATGTCGACGTCGATGTAGCGTCCGCCGGTGAGCCGCTCGGCCAGCGCCGAGGAGACGCCGGGCACGGTTTTGGCGATGCGCTCGACGTCCTGCGCGATGCGGTCGATATCGGCCAGATTGCTGCCGGCGATCTTGACCCCGACCGGACTCTTGATGCCGGTGGCGAGCATGTCGATGCGGTTGCGGATCGGCGGAATCCAGATGTTGGTGAGCCCCGGCACCTTGACCGCGCGATCCAGTTCCTCGACCAGCTTGTCCTGCGTCATGCCCGCGCGCCATTGCTCGCGCGGCTTGAACTGGATGGTGGTCTCGAACATTTCCAGCGGCGCCGGATCGGTGGCGGTTTCGGCGCGCCCGGCCTTGCCGTAGACGCGGGCCACTTCGGGCACGCTCCTGATCATGCGGTTGGTCTGTTGCAACAGTTCGAACGCTTTCTGCGCCGATAAGCCCGGCAAAGCCGACGGCATGTAGAGCAGGTCGCCTTCGTCCAGCGGCGGCAGAAATTCGCCGCCCAGGCGGCTGACGGGCCACAGCGCGGTCAGGAAGATCAGCGCGGCCGCGACCAGCGTGAGCCTGGGGTGCCTGAGCACCGCTTCCAGCAGCGGATGGTAGGCACGGATCAGCCAGCGGTTGAGCGGGTTCTTGGTCTCGTCTGGGATCTTGCCGCGTATCCAGTAGCCCATCAGCACCGGAATCAGCGTCACCGACAGGCCGGCGGCAGCCGCCATGGCATAGGTCTTGGTGAAGGCCAGCGGGCCGAACAGCCGCCCTTCCTGCGCTTCCAGCGTGAACACCGGGATGAAGGACAGCGTGATGATCAGCAGCGAGAAGAACAGCGCCGGGCCGACCTCGGTCGCCGCGTCGGTCACCACCTTCCAGTGGGTTTCGCCGGCGAGCGTTTCGCCGGGGTGGGCGTGGTGCCAGGCCTCGATTTTCTTGTGGGCGTTCTCGATCATCACCACCGCCGCGTCGACCATCGCGCCGATGGCGATGGCGATGCCGCCGAGCGACATGATGTTGGCGTTGATGCCCTGCTGACGCATGACGATGAACGCGATCAGCACCCCCAGCGGCAGCGAGACGATGGCCACCAGAGACGAGCGCAGGTGCCACAGGAACAGCGCGCACACCAGCGCCACCACGACGAACTCCTCGATCAGCTTGTTCTTCAGGTTGTCGATCGCACGATCGATCAACAGGCTGCGGTCGTAGGTCGGCACGATTTCGACGCCCGCCGGCAGGCTGGTCTTGAGCGTGTCGAGCTTGGTCTTGACCGCCGCGATGGTTTCGCGCGCGTTCTTGCCCGAGCGCAGCACCACGATGCCGCCGACCGCCTCGCCCTCGCCGTCGAGTTCGGCGATGCCGCGCCGCATCTCGGGGCCGAGTTGGATGTGCGCGACATCGCCCAGGCTCACCGGCGTCGTCCCCGCCAGCTTGAGCGGAATGGCGCGAAAGTCGGCCACGCTCTTGAGGTAGCCGCTGGCGCGCACCATGAACTCGGTTTCGGCAAGCTCCAGCACCGCACCGCCGGTCTCCTGGTTGGCCGCGCGGATCGCCGCGATCGCCGCGTCATGGGTGACGCCAAAACTGGCGAGCTTGACCGGGTCGAGCACCACCTGATACTGCCTGACCATGCCGCCGACGGTGGCCACTTCGGCCACGTTGGGCAGGGTTTTCAGTTCGTACTTGAGAAACCAGTCCTGCAGGGCGCGCAATTGCGCCAGGTCGTGCTGGCCGCTCTTGTCGACCAGCGCGTACTGGTAAATCCAGCCCACCCCGGTAGCGTCCGGACCCAGCGCCGGCTTGGCCGACACCGGCAGCCGGCTCTGCACCTGGCTGAGATATTCCAGCACCCGCGAACGCGCCCAGTAGAGATCGGTGCCGTCCTCGAAAATGACATAGACAAAGCTGTCGCCGAAAAATGAAAACCCGCGCACCGTCTTTGCGCCCGGTACCGAGAGCATGGTGGTGGCGAGCGGATAGGTGACCTGGTTTTCGACGATCTGCGGCGCCTGCCCCGGATACGCGGTGCGGATGATGACCTGCACGTCGGACAGGTCGGGCAGGGCGTCGATCGGCGTGGTCTTCACCGACCAGATGCCCCAGGCCACGGTGAACAGCGTCGCCAGCAGGACCAGAAAGCGGTTGGCCACCGACCAGTGGATGAGCCGGGCGATCATTGCGCGCCACCGGTCTTGTCGAGCTTCTCGACCACCAGCCCGTCGTCGGTTTCGCGCACCCCGGCACGCACCCGGTCGCCCGCCTTCAGCCCCCTGGCAAGCTTGGGATTGGCCAGCGGAAACTCCATGGTCATGCCGGGCATAGACAGCGTCTTGAAGGGACCGTGGGTGAGCGTCACCGCCGCCCCGGAAATCTCGTCGATCACGCCATCGGCCTCGTGCAGCGCCGCGGGTGTGGCGGCAGCTTCGCCGGACGCACGCGCGGCGATGCCCTGCAGGCTGGCTTCGGAATCGATCAGGAACTGGCCGCTGGCGACGATTTTCTGGCCTGCCTCGAGGCCGGACAAAATAACGGTGTCGTTGCCCGACTCGGCACCCAACGTGACTTCGACCGGGCGATAGCGTCCCTCCGCTTCCGCCACGATGACGAGCGCGCGGCGACCGGTGCGGATCACCGCCTCGGTCGGCACGCGCAGCGCGGATTCACCGCCCGTCCCCTTGAGGCTGACCTGGGCCGTCAAGCCCGGCCGCAGCCGCCCGTCTGGATTGGGCAGCTCGACCCGCACCCGGAGCGTGCGGGCGGCCTCGTCCAGCGCCGGCAGCAGCGCGGTGACACGGCCCCGCACCGGTTCGCCCGGAAACGCGGCGAAGTCCGCCTCTGCCACCTGCCCGATCCGCACCTCGCCCGCCCGGGCTTCCGGCACAGCCACGTCGAGCCATACCGTGCCGATGCCATTGATGCGCGCCAGGGTCTGGCCGGCCATCAGCGTCATGCCGGGGCGCACTTCAAGTTCCTGGATCACGCCGCCGCGGGGGGCGGTGATCGCGATGCGATTCCTGATCTTTCCTGTTTTAGCCACCTCGCGGATCAGGCTTTCCGGCATCCCGGCAAGCCGCATGCGCTCGCGCGCGGCGCCTTCGAACGAGGT
Source organism: uncultured Gammaproteobacteria bacterium (assembly GCA_947085345.1). GTDB lineage: Bacteria > Pseudomonadota > Gammaproteobacteria > Burkholderiales > Thiobacillaceae > Thiobacillus. Next base: position 4,737 of record CAMTWC010000007.1, read on the forward strand.
GTCGCCCAGCGCCTTGAGCGCCAGATATTCCTGCTGCACTGCGGCCCATTCCGGCACCAGCAGTTCAACAATCAAGGCCCCCGATTTGATGACATCGTTCGGCGCCAGCCTCGCCACGCGCTCGACAAACCCACCGGTCCGCGCCTGCACGATGGCGACATCGCGCGCGTTGAAATCGACGACACCGGTCGCCTGCACGTCCGTACCAAGCGAAGTGCGGGTGACAACGGCCAGACGCACGCCCAGGTTCTGCGCCACGCTCGGGTCGATTTTAACGGCCGAGGCATCGCCCCCTTCATCGGCATATTTAGGCACCAGCTCCATGTCCATGAAGGGCGACTTGCCGGGCTTGTCGAATTTTTGCTGCGGCACCATCGGGTCGTACCAGTACAGCACGGCGCGCTCCTGCGCGGGTGCGGCGGCGCGCATGTCGGTCGCCGGCGCATGGCGCGTGGCCCACCACCAGCCGCCCGCCGCACCGGCGACGAGCAGCGCGGCAGCAACGATGGAGGTCAACGCGATTTTCTTCAGAGCATGGGGGCTCATGGCAGTTCTCCAGATGCAGTGGGTTCGCCATAGGCGAAATGCAGGCGGGCGGCCATCTGCCGGCGCTCGCCTTCGAGCGCGATGGCCATCAGTTCGGCGTCGATGCGCTCGCGCCGCGCCATCACGAGATCGGCGAGTTCGCCTTTGCCGCCGCGCCAGGCCGCCAGCGCCAGCGCCACCTTTTCGCCGGCCAGTGGCAGCAGCACGTCACGCTGGCGCATGACGGCCCTGGCGAGGCGCTGGTATTCGGCCAGGTCCGTCTCCAGCATCGCCGCGTGTTCGCGCAGCACGGCTTCGCGTTCCGCGTCGAGCGCCGCCCGCTCGGCCTGCCTGGCCGCGATTTGCGGGTCCTGGCGTGAACCGGGAAACAGGGGCAGGTCGAAACTGAGGTTCACCATGGCCATATCGCTGAACTGCGATCCACGTTTCAGGTAAGCCAGTTCCAGCGCCCAGTCCGGCTTCTTCCCGGCCTGCGCTTCGGCCACTTCCGCCTCGAGCACGCGCGCCTTCGGCTCGAATACCGTCAGCTCCGGGTGCCGATGCAGCGCATGCGCGAGCGTGTCGCGGTCGATCGGCCAATCGGGCGCGTCACCCTTCAGAGGCTCATCCGCGCGCGGGCCGACCCAGCGTGCGAGCGCAGCGACGGCCTGCCGACGGCGCGCGGCGAGCTCGTCGCGGCGCGCCTCGATCATCGCGGCTTCCTGCCGCGGCGCAACCGCCTCCAGCGCACTGCCTTTGCCGCCGGCGATGCGGGCACGCACGCTGGCCTCGAACAGGCGGTTCTCCTCGACCAGCGCGTCAATGCCGGCAAGCTGGCGCTCGACGGCGTCGCGCGCAATCCAGGCCACCGCCGTTTCCCGCAGCACGGCAAGCCGGGTAATGCGGGTTTGCGCTTCCGCCTGGGCGACCCGCCCGCGCGCCGCCGCGACGCGGGCATCGCGCTTGGCGCCGTTGGGGAACTCCTGCATGACGCCGATGCGCCGCATGGTCATGCCCTCGCGGGTCAGGCTGAAGCGGTCGGGCCCCTCGATGGGCAGGTTGTCGATGCCGAGTGCAAGTTTCGGATCGGGCAGCTCGCCGGCCGGGATCGCCGCCTGGCGGGCGGCATCGATCTGCGCCGACTCCGCGCGCAGCACGGGGGTTTCGCGCACGGCCAGCGCCAGGGCGTCAGCGAAGGAAAGCGATTCGGCGCACGCCGTGCCGGCGAGGCCCGCCAGCACGAGCAGCGCAGCCGTGCGGCAAAGCGGGGGCCGCCACGGGCGGACGGCAGCTTGGGAAATAGCCATGTTCCAACTCCTTGCGAGGATGGCGACCATCGGGCACACAATTGGCCGATGGCGCGGATGTCCGCACCGACGTCCGTTCAGATGGACGCCGTGCAGCACTCGGTTCAGGGAATCAGGATTGAGACGGCGGTCGCCAGGTGGCGGCCGGGTCGGAGGAAAATGTGAACGCCGCGATGCGCGGAAAGCGGGCGGCCGGAACCGGCATCTGGGGCAGAACGCCGAGCGTGGAAACTGAAAAATGCTGGCCGCCGGATTGGCAGGGCTGGCCGGACTTGCAGGCTTTTCCGGTCTGCGAGCCGGATCCCGCGTCGTCGCAGCAATCGTGCGCGGCGTCGGCATCCACCATCGCCATCATGGCGGTGTCTTCCATCGGGCAAGGCACCAAGGGTTGCGCGAAGTGCGCATACCCCTGCAGCGGGACCGCAATGGCAAGCAGCAGGAAGAGACATAGCCGGAGTCGATGCATGGTTTGACTGTAACGTATGCGGCCCCGTCAGGCAAGCCGGGCCGGCCCGGCTCAACCTGGTGGAGGCGCATCGCTACGGCTCATACCCCTCGCGATGCGTGGCGTTGATCGTGCGCAGCAATTCACGGAATGGAATGCTGCGTTCGTGTTTCTTGAACAGCGGCATGAAGGCCAGATCCTCGCCCTTCCCCACACCCTCATATTTCCCGGACGCCATCGATTCGTGCAGATCGCGCAGCATTCTGTCGAGATCATCCATAAACGGCGTGTAGGTGGCCGCCTCCTCGTCGTCGTGTTCCAGGCAGGCGCGCAGTTCGTCGACTTCGTACACCGCCTCGTGCACCAGGTCGATCAGTTCATTGAGGTTCTTGGCTTTTTTCATGTTCGTGTGCTTCGGGACAAAAATGTAAGGATACCGCCGCTCGGCGGGCGGTGCGACAGGCGCAGAATTTGAGCGCAAGTTTCGGATTGCAGCTTGCAGCAAGACGGTGAACACTGTGTTTATTTCCGGCTCAACCGGATTGCCCCCCATGAATACCGAACGTGTCGCCACCCCGCCGAACGCTGCCCCGATGGAGACCGCGCTGCTTGCCGAACAGCGCTGGCAGGCCGTCGTCCCGCGACGCGCAGGCGGATGGCGAATTCGTCTACGCAGTCCGAACCACCGGCGTCTACTGCCGGCCCTCGCGCCCCTCGCGCGCCGCCAAGCGGCGGAACGTGGAATTCTTCGAGTCGCCCGAGCCTGCCGTCGCGGCGGACTACCGCTCCTGCAAACGCTGCCTGCCCGATATGCCTTCGCTGCTGCAAACACGCAACGCGCTGGTGAGCCAGGCTTGCCAGGCCATCGAACACAGCGCGTCGGCGCCGACGCTCGCACAGCTGGCGCAGCAGGCCGGGGTGAGCCCGTATCATTTCCGCCGCATCTTCAAGGCCGCAATCGACCTCGCACCCAAGGCCTTCCACAAGGCCGTCCAGGCCAGACGGGTGGCAGCGTCGCTGCAGTCCGCGCAGTCGGTGACCGCGGCCCTCTATGACGCCCTGGCCGGCGCGGTGTACAAGGACAGCCCGCTCGTCGGAAGGCAGCACGCCGTCTCGGCCGGAATTGCCGCAAGCCGGGTATTCAGCGAATCCTTGCGTCGGGTGGAGGTCGAGGAGTAAGAAGGGTACACGGGCGGCCAGGATGTCGCCGTCATCCCGGGGATGCGCTATGTTTGAAAAACATACCCCGGAGTCGCCCTGATGCCCCCTGCCCTGCTTGATGTCATCCAGCAACGCTATGCCTGCCGCCAGTTCGTTTCCGGCCAGCCGCCAACTGCCAGCGAACTGGTCCTGCTGCTGGAAGCAGGCCAGCTGGCGCCTTCGGCATTCGGCCTGGAACCCTGGCGCTTCATGACGGTGGAGGATGCGGCGCAGCGGGCTGCCGTGGCGCGGGCCTGTTACGGGCAGCCCGCCGCGTCGACCGCCGCCGCGTTCATCGCGATCGTGGCGCTGGTGGCGGCGCTCGATCCGGATTCCGATTACGTGCGCGCGCGCTTCGAAGCGGAAAAGCGCGACCAGGATCTCGAAGCGATTTACGCGGCCTACCGCGCCCACTATCGGGCCGAATCCATCGCGGCCTGGGCGCAGGGCCAGTGCAACTTTGCCGCGGCGCACATGCTGCTGCAGGCGACGCACATGGGACTCGATAGCTGCCCGATCGGGGGATTCGATGCGGATGCGCTGGCTGGCTGCCTGTGCCTTCCGGCCGGAGAAACGCCGGCGCTGCTGATTGCCCTGGGACACTGCGCCCACGCGGCGCCGGAACGCCTGCGCAAGCCGCTGGACTGACCGGAAAGCCTGCGGACAGGAATGGCGGATCGAGCGGGGACGGAGTGATCCCCGCCGTCCTCTCACACCACCGGACATGCGGTTCCGCATGATGACTCCCACCAGCCCATCCCGACACCTCACGATGCCGGTAGCACCAGGCAGGCGCGGGCCTCCCGGGTAATTCGCGCACCTTCGTGCTTATGCCTGTCGGATCTACGACAGGGGCACGCTGCCCCTGTTTTCCTGTACGCCTGAAACCGCTCAGCGCTTGACCGGCTTGGCGGCGATTTCCTCCAGCCGACGTGCCTTGATGACCTGGCCGTTCAGCGCGGCAGCCTTGGCGTCGCCGCCGTAGGCCACCACCATCAGTTGGCTGTAGTACATCACCGGGATATTGAACTTGGTGCCGTATTTCTTGTTGACGTGACCCTGGTAGATTTCGACGTTGGCCTGGCACAGCGGGCAGGGCGTGACAATCATTTCGGCGCCGTGGTCATAGGCCGACTCGACGATGTCCTTGATCTGCGCCTGCGCCTTTTCGGGCTCGGAGAAGGCCAGCGCGCCGCCGCAGCAGGTGACCTTCTGCTCGTACTCGGGGATGGATTCGGCGCCGACCATTTCGACCATCTTGTCGAGGTACTGGGGGTTCTCGAACGATTCGCCGGCGACGCCGAAGGGACGGTTGGTCTGGCAGCCGACGTAGCCCGCGATCTTGACGCCTTCGAGCGGGCGCACGACGTGCTTCGCCATTTCCTCGAAGCCAAGGTCTTCGATCAGCACTTCGACCATGTGACGGATGTTGGGCATTTCGTTGATGGTGAGGCCTGCTTCCTTCAGCGCTTCGCGGGTGTCTGCCATCAGCGTGTCGGAATGCGTCAGGCGCTCGCGGGTTTCGCGCGCACCCAGCCAGCAAGCGGCACAGGTGGCGACGACTTCCTGGCCCGGCAGATGCTGCTCGGACAAGGCGAAGTTGCGCGCATTCAACACGTGGCGCGGCAGTTCGCCGGCTTCGGCGTAGCCGATCGAGGCGCCGCAGCAGTTCCAGTCGGGGATTTCGGTCAGCTTGACGTCGAGCGTCTTGCACATCGACTCGACCGAAGTCAGATAGTTGGATGCGGAAGCACCCTTCTGCGACGAGCAGCCGGGGTAAAACGCGTATTCATGTTTGGCCATTTAGTCTCTCTCCTCAGCCTTCCATCCGTGCGGCCTTGCGGCTGCGCTCGATTTCGTAGGCCTTCTTCAGCATCGCCTGGATACCTTTCTGGTCACGGCACTTGTGGCCGCCCAGCAGTTCCATCACGTTCAGCCGCTTGGCCTTGACCAGACCCAGCGCGACCGACTGCATCGCCATGCCGTTCTTGATGCCCTGAACCAGGCCGTCCTTGAAGTACAGGCCGATGGACAGCTTGAGCTCGTTGACGCGGCCGGTCTTGGTGGCGTTCTTCCAGAACAGGCCGGAAAAGAAGCGGGTGGCCTGCATCTTCGGCGCCTTGCCGATGCGGTGCGCATATTCGGCGATGCCGTGCATGATATGGGTGATCGGCAGCTTGCGCGGGCAGCGCACGATGCAGTTGTAGCAGGAGGTGCAGTTCCACATCGAGGTGGTGGTCAGCACTTCCTCGCGCTTGCCGGCGCGGATCATCATGAAGAGTTCCTGCGGCGGGTGCTCCCACGCGCTCTGGAAGTTGGTCGGGCAGGAACCGGAGCAGACGCCGCATTGCATGCACATCTTCACCCAGTCGCCCATCTCGACCTGTTCTTCGATTTCCTTCAGGAAATTGTTGCGGTATTTCTCCGCCATTGCGGTATTTGCGCTCATGCTGATCTCCTGACTAGAAGCCTTTGAACGGGCTGGGGCCAACGGCAACCAGCTCGGCGGCATACTTGTTGATCATGTCGGGTACCCGCTCGATGTCGGTGATGGCGACTTCGAGATCGCGCACGCGCTCTTTTTCCAGATTCAGCGTCTTCAGGGTGTCGTCGATCTTCGACAGACGCACGCGGCCGAGCTCCGAGCCCTTGACGAAGTGGCACTGGTACTCGTCGCCCGACTTGCAGCCCATCATCATGACGCCGTCGTACCCGGCGTTGAGCGCGTCGGTGATCCAGATGGTGTTGACCGAACCGAGGCAGCGGATCGGAATGATGCGCACGAAGGCCGAGTATTCATTGCGGCTCATGCCCGCCATGTCGAGCGCCGGGTAGGCGTCGTTCTCGCACGCCGGGATCAGGATGCGCGGCTTCTCGGAGAACTCGTCGGGAATGTCGACCGCCTTGATCTGCGCGCCGACGGTGTTGACCGAGTAGTTCTCGAACGAGATCACGCGCACCGGGCAGGCGCCCATGCAGGTGCCGCAGCGGCGGCAGCGCGACTCGTTGAACACCGGAAAGCGCTTCTCGTCCTCGTCGATGGCGCCGAACGGACATTCGACCGTGCAGCGCTTGCACTGGGTGCAGCCTTCCAGGCGCACTTTCGGGAACGACAGGTCGCCCGAACGCGGATGCGCGGCGCGGCCGAGTTCGGCATTTTCCAGCGCCTGGATCGCCTTCAGCGCGGCGCCGGTGGCATCCTCGCGCGCCTGCGCGATGTCCATCGGGCGGCGCACCGGGCCGGCGGTGTAGATGCCGGTGCGGCGGGTTTCATACGGGAAACAGATGAAGTGCGAGTCGGTGAAGCCCTGCTTCAGCTGCGGCACGTCCGGGCCCTGGCGGTAGGTCAGGTTGAGGATGGAGATCGGCTTCACTTCCACCGTGCCCGCGGCTGAGGGCTCGCCTTCCTGGCCTTCGACCTGCGGCTTGGTCAACGCATCGATATTGATGCCCGAGTTTGCTACCTGGCCGGTCGCCAGCACGACGAGGTCGACGTCCGTCTCGGCGGCATCCTTGTCGTCCAGGATCAGATCGTGGAACTTCACCGTGCTGGTGTTGCCATTGGGCACCACTTCGGCGACCTTGCCCTTGGTGAAGATGACGCCCTTCTCCTGCGCGCTGCGGTAGAAGTCCTCGCCGTTGCCGGGCGTGCGCAGGTCGGTATAGATGATGGTGGTGTCGACGTCAGGGTTGGCGTCCTTGAAGTACATGGCCTGCTTGATGCTGGCGTTGCAGCAGAAGCCCGAGCAGTACGACAGGTGCGTGCCGCTGGGGTCGCGCTGGCCGGCGCACTGCACGAATACCACCGACTTCACCGGCTGACCATCGCTGGGGCGGCGGATCACGCCGTCGCCTGCCGCGGCCGCTTTCGCCAGCGCTTCGAGGCCGGCCTGGTCGACCACGTTGGGCGACTTGCCGCCGCCGAGGTCCGGCAGCTTGTTCATGTCGTAGAGGGTGAAGCCGGTCGCCTGCACGATGGCGCCGATGTCCTCGGTGTGCGTCGCGCCCGATTCGGTGGCGATGTCGACCACGAAGCGCCCCGGCGCGCCGTCGGTCCTGGCGACGGTCGCGTTGAGATAGACCTTGATATTGCTGTCGGCCTGCACCTGTGAGACCAGATCGGCCACGCCGGTATCGGCGGGCGACTTGTAGGGTTCATGAACCGGCGTGCGCTTGTAGAGCTTGCCGGCCCAGCCGCCGAGTTCGCCGGTCTTCTCGACCAGCACCACTGGGTAGCCGGTCTTCGAGGCCTCGATCGCGGTGGTCATGCCGGTGACGCCGCCGCCCACCACCAGCAGGGTCTTGCTGGTGCCGGTGTTGGTGTTGCCGCCGGGGGCGGTCATCGCCTTCACTTCGGCGCAACCCATGCGGATGTAGTCCTCCGCCATGTCCTGCGTGGTTTCGCGCGCCTCCTCAGTGTCGGGGCGGATCCAGATCACGCCTTCGCGCAGGTTGGCACGCGCCACCGCATTCTCGGGGAAATAGAACGCCTCGGTCTTGGCGCGGCGCGAACAGGCGCCGATCATGATGTGGGTTACGCCCTCGTTGGCGATGTCGTTCCTGATCATCGCCACGCCGTCGGCGTTGCACAGGAAATCGTGCGACTTCGCCAGCGGCACCTTGCCGTCCTTCTGTGCGATCTTGACCAGCGCGTCCGCGTCGAGACGCTCGCCGAGTCCGCAGCCCTTGCAGATATACGCTGCGACTTTGATGTCAGCCATTGTTTAAGCCTCCGCCTTTGCTACTTTGTTGACCACCTGGATGGCGCGCAGGGCCGCCGCGGTCGCCGATTGCACGGCACGGTTCACGTCCAGCGCATTCGACGCGCAGCCGGCGCCGAACACCGCGCCGTTGGCCGGGTCGGCTTCGATGAAGCCGCTGGAATCCGCCACGATGTGGCCGGGAATATTGATGCCCTTGACCGAGGGCTCCATGCCGACGGCCAGCACCACCAGGTCGTGCGGCGTGGTGTAGCGCTTGTAGCCTTCTGTGTCGACACCCCAGCACACCGGGTTGCCGCTCTCGTCTTCGGTAATCTTCGCGACCTTGGATTTGATAAAGCTGACCGAAGGATCAGCCTGCACCTTCTGGTAGAAGTCCTCGAAGCGGTCGATGGCGCGGATGTCAATGTAGTAGATAGTCGACTTGCCGTCTTCCGGGTATTTCTCGCGCACGTAATGCGTCTGCTTCAGCGAGGCCATGCAGCAAATCCTGGAGCAATGGCGCAGATGGTTCTCGTCGCGCGAACCGGCGCACTGGATGAAGGCGATATTCTTCGCCTCCTTGCCGTCGCTGGGGCGCAGGATCTTGCCGCCGGTAGGGCCGTGGATGTCGGCCAGGCGCTCGAACTCGACGCTGGTGATGACGTTCTTGAAGCGGCCATAGCCGTAGGGCTGAATCTTCGCCGCATCGTAGGGCTGCCAGCCGGTCGCCCACACCACTGCCCCGGCCTTCACCTGGATCGTCTCCTCCTGCATGTCGAGATCGATCGCGCCGTACTTGCACGCAGCCTTCGCCTTGCCGGCATCGGCGGTGCCGATGATCGCCGGGTCCAGCACGTAGCGCTGCGGGTAGGCCATCGCGTTCGGCAGGAAGGCGGCCTTGTGCTGGCCGAGGTTGTAGTTGAAGGGGTCGTCCACCTTCATCTCCACCGCGCGCTCGCAATCGCCGCAGGCGGTGCAGTTCTCGTTCACGTAGCGCGGCTTGATCCTGATGGAGGCGGTGTAATTGCCGGTGCTGCCTGAAAGGCCGGTCACTTCGGCCAGCGTCAACACGCGCACACGCGGGTTGTTCTTCAGGCGGCGCAGGTTGATTTCCAGACCGCAGGTGGGGTGGCACAGTTTGGGAAAGTAGCGATACAGCTGCGAGGTGCGCCCGCCCAGTGCGGGATTTTTCTCAACCAGGACGACGTTCTTGCCGGTTTCGGCCGCCTCGAGCGCGGCGGTCATGCCGGAAATCCCGCCGCCCACCACGAGTATGGTCTCGTTGGTTGCAACATGCTCCGTCATTGTGTTTCCTCCATCCGATGGATGCAAATTATCCGAAGCCGCCCAAAGGACCGCCCGGGCAGCCGGGTTTTTAGCCCGAATTGAATCCCTGAAATGGTACTCCGAAGCCCGTCCCAGCCGCCACGGCCTGGCGGGCAATCTCAATCGAAGTTTTCTATGCGCGAATAAAGGAAGTGTTTATGGTGCGGCCGTACCAGCCCGATAATTGCCCAGGCAAAAAAAAAACGGGCGAGGCCGCAGTCTCGCCCGCCACGCCTGCAGGAGATGCTCAGGTGCCGATCACACCGCCGTCGTCCTTGGTGATGACGATTACGGACGAACGCGGCTTGGCCGCGCCATTGACGCTTTGCGTGGTCGGGCCGTTGGCGCCGTTGTCAGGCCAGGACGAGTTCTGAGTATAGCTAACTTCCCAGTCTTCGCCCGGATGCTGGATGCCAACGAACATGGTCTTGCCGTCCGGCGTCGTCACCACGCCGGTGACTTCGGCATTGGGCGGCGCGGTCAGGAAGCGGCGGGTTTCGCCGGTGACGGCGTCGGCGCACATCATGACGTTGCCACCGATGTTGGCCCAGTCGCCCTGGGCATTGCCCGCCTGGTCGGTCTGGATCCACAGACGGCCGTCCGGGTCGAACCACAGGCCATCCGGCGCACCGTAGTCGTCGCCGTTGATGTTGCCTTCGTAGCCCACGGTCTGGCCGCCGAACTCGCCCGGCGTGTAGCTGGTGCCCAGCGTCTTGGCGGTGGATTTGTCGCCGCACTGCACGAACAGGTCCCACTCGAAGGTGGTGGCGGTGACGCGGTTGCCCGCCTCGCGCCAGCGCACGATGTGGCCGTAGTCGTTGTCGGGACGCGGGTTGGACGCATCGACCGGCGGGTTGGCGCCGCCGGCGCTGTTGGCGCGGTTGGGCTTGTTCGACGACACCGGCGTATTGCCGCGGCGGCTGTTGTTGGTCATGCTCATGTAGACCTCGCGCGTCTGCGGATGCACCGTGCCCCACTCGGGACGGTCCATCATGGTCGCGCCCAGGCAGTCGGCCGCCTGGCGGGTCTTGATCAGCACCTCGCCCTGGTCGGCAAACCCGTTCTCCGGCGTCAGGCCGTTCTGGCCCCACACCAGCGGCAGCCAAACGCCCGTACCGTCGGCATTGAAGCGGGCGACATACAGCGTGCCTTCGTCCAGCAGGTTGCGATAGTGGCGCGAACGGCCGTCCGCGCGCGTGTCGTACTTGCCCTTGGCGACGAACTTGTACACGTACTCGTTGCGCTCGTCGTCGCCCATGTAGACGGCGACGTTGTCGCGGTCGTCCGTCACCACCCAGGCGCCTTCGTGCTTGAAGCGGCCGAGCGCCGTGCGCTTGACCGGCGTGCTCTTGGGGTTGAAGGGATCGATTTCCACCACCCAGCCAAAGCGGTGCGGCTCGTTGGGATTCACCCGCACGTCGAAGCGCGGGTCGACTTCATGCCAGCGGTAGCCGAAGCCGGTCCGGGTCACGCCGTAGCGCCGCTCGTTCGACGTCTGGGTCAGCGCGGCTTCGTTGGTGCCGAAGTAGCCGTTCCAGTTTTCCTCGCAGGTCAGGTAGGTGCCCCAGGGCGTGTAGCCGTGGGCGCAGTTGTTCAGCGTGCCCAGTACCACCATGCCGCTCGGGTCGGCGGCGGTCTTCATCAGCGCGTGACAGGCCGCCGGGCCGGAAACCTTCATCGGCGTATTGCCGGTGATGCGGCGGGCGTACTTCGATGGACGCTGCACTTCCCAGCCGCCCTTGCGGTGCGGCTTGACCAGCTCGGCGATGCTGACGCCATGCGCCGCCTGCTGCGTGCGTGCGCGATCCAGCGTCATGGTGTCGGTCGCATAGGTCAGGGTGTTGTGCACCAGGCCCGGGTCGTTGTATTCATTGTTGGCGACCAGCAGGCCGCGCTTGCTGCCCTCGCGCTCCGACTGCGAGAACGGGAAGAAATGCATGCCGTCGGTGTTCGCGCCATAGGTGCGCAGCTGCACCGCCTCGGTCATCTCGGTCGCCGGATCCCAGTGCGGACCGGACGACAGCGCATCGCCCCAGGCCACCATCACGCGCGCACTGTAGCCATCGGGCACCGTGACCGCATCGGTCATCGGCAGCGTGTTGGCGGCAACCGGAGTAAAGCCGATCAGCGGCTTGTGGTAATGCCCTTTGCCGCCCTTGGCGAGCACGCTGGTGCTCAGACTGCCCAGACCCGCGCCGGCAAAGATCGCCAGCGTGGCCGTCCCCAGCGAGCATTTCAGGAAAAAGCGGCGGTTGTGATCGCAGGTGTCGATCACATCCTGCATCGACGGATTCGTCGACAGGTTGTTCGATTCGTCATTGGAAAACATGCCGGTCCTCTCACGTTGAATAGGGAAATGCAACGCGAACACCCATGCGGTCGATCCCGCGCCTCGCGTGCACAGGCACTGTAGAAACCGGGGGTGACAGCTTGATGAAGAATCGCGGACAAATACATGTCCGGCGCCGATGCGGAACCGGGAATCAGCGACGCGGCGCACCGTTCAGACGTGCGGCGTGACGGGCGGCAGGATGGACGCCGGCGCAGCCTCGACGGCGACGATGTCGAACTGCATCGTCGCGAGGTCGGCCATGATGTAGGTGGGCGGGTTGCCGACGCCGCCGACGGTGCCGGGGTTGATCAGCCAGGTGGTGCCGCCCTTGACGGTGGCGACCTGCGCGACGCTGGATTTGTGGTCGTGGCCGCAGCACACCAGGTCGTAGTCGCCGGTGCAGGCGAGCGCCTGCGCATAATGCGGGTAGTGCACCAGGAACAAATTGCGGTCGGCCAGGGTGATGGCGGCGTCCTGCCCATGGTAGCGGATCACGCTGTTGGGCTCGGCGGCGAGCCGGCTCATGTTGTAGAGGTCGCCGGTGTTGTTGCCGTGGATGACATGCACCGGCAGTTCGTATTTCTGCAGCACGCGCAGCGTGGTCGGTGCGACCACGTCGCCGCAGTGCAGCACCGCTTCCGCCCCATGCGCCCTGGCGTGCTCGACCGCGGCGCCCAAGAGCCTGCGGTTGTCGTGGGAGTCGGAGAGGATGCAGATTTTCATTCGTTTTTAAGGGATCAGGGGTCAGGATACAGGGGCCAAGGGTGGAGCGGCCCGCGGCCGCGTCTATTCAATAAACGCGAAAGCGTCATCCCCTGAATCCTGATCCCTGCTGTCAAAACGCCGGCTTGTCCGCCGCGTTGCGGTAGCGCTCCACGCCGGCCAGGATTTCTGCGCGGGCGTCGTCCACGCCGACCCAGCCTTCGACCTTGACCCACTTGCCGTTTTCGAGGTCCTTGTAATGCTCGAAGAAATGGGAAATCTGCGCCAGCAGCAGCGGCTGCAGGTCCTCAGGCTTGTTCACGCCCTTGTACAGGCCGCACAGCTTGTCGACCGGCACCGCCAGCAGCTTGGCGTCGACGCCGGCCTCGTCGGTCATCTTCAGCATGCCGATGGGGCGGCAGCGCACCACCACGCCGGTGATCAGCGGAATCGGGGTGATCACCAGCACGTCGACCGGGTCGCCGTCTTCCGACAGGGTGTGCGGGATGTAGCCGTAGTTGCAGGGGTAGTGCATGGCGGTCGACATGAAACGGTCGACGAACATGGCGCCGGATTCCTTGTCGACTTCGTACTTGATGGGCTCGCCGTGGGCGGGGATTTCGATGATGACGTTGAAATCGTCGGGCAGGTTGCGGCCGGAACTGACGCGATCGAGGCTCATGGGATTGAGGGCTTGAAAATAGAAAGCCGGGCATTATACCTGCCCCCCGCACTCCTTCGCTCGTCTGGGCGCTCCAATGGGTGCGTCGGGCTGCCGTTTCTAGGATAATTCGTCTTTTTGCATGCTGTTCTCCCCCCCCGCCCCTTCGCCTGGCCACCGCCAGTCCGGCCTCGCCGGCGCCGCCGATGCGCTCTATCTGGCCGAGTTGGCACGCCACGCCGCGCCGCTGGCGGTGGTGTGCGCAAGCGCGTGGGACGCCAACCGCCTGGCCGAGGAGCTGCGCTGGTTCGACCCTGGGTTGCGGGTGTGCGCCTTTCCCGACTGGGAAACCCTGCCCTACGACACGTTTTCACCGCACCCGGACCTGATTTCGGAGCGGCTGGCAACGCTGTACCAGATTTCACGCGGCGAATTCGACATCGCCGTGGTGGCGCTCTCCACCGCGCTGTACCGGCTGGCGCCACCGGCCTTCCTCGCCGCCCATACCTTCTTCCTCAAGCAGAAAGACATCCTCGACGAAGCCGCCTTCCGCGCGCAGATGGCGCTGGGCGGCTACACGCATGTCAACCAGGTGTTCGCGCCGGGCGAATTCTCGGTCCGCGGCGGCCTGATCGACCTCTTCCCCATGGGCAGCGCCCTGCCCTACCGCATCGACCTGTTCGACAACGAAATCGAGACGCTGCGCGCGTTCAACGTCGACACCCAGCGCAGCATCTATCCGGTCAATGAGGTGCGGCTCCTGCCCGCGCGCGAATTCCCGCTCGATGAGGCCGGCATCACCCGCTTCCGGCAGAATTTCCGCGAGCGTTTCGAAGGCGACCCATCCAAATCCAAGCTGTACAAAGATGTGAGTAATGGTCTCGCCCCAGCCGGCATCGAGTACTACCTGCCGCTGTTTTTCGAGGACACGGCGACGCTGTTCGACTACCTGCCGAAGCAGACCCGCATCGTCGCCCACGGCGCGCTCGATCCGGCTGGCCAGGCGTTCTGGGCCGATGCGCAAAGTCGCTACCGCCTGCTCGCCGGCGACAAGTACCGCCCGCTGCTGCTGCCCGCCGAGCTGTTTCTGCCGACCGACGCATTTTTCAGCCTGGCCAAGGGCTATGCCGGGCTGGATATAGAACAGACCGGTAGCGGGCTTGCCCACCCCGTTCCCCCGATTTCGGTCGACCGCCGCGAAGCGCACCCGGTCGCCAAACTGCAGGGCTTTATCGACGGCTTCCAGGGAAAAACCCTGGTCGTCGCGCCGTCCGCCGGGCGACGCGAGACCCTGCACGAATATCTCGCCGAGCACGGCCTCGACACCGCGCTGTGCGACAGCTGGGCCGACTGCCAGCAGCAGGCCGGCCGCATCCTGCTGACCCATGGCCCGCTGGCCGAGGGCTTTGTCAGCAGCGACGGCCGGCTCGCCGTCATCACCGAAACCGAGCTCTACGCCATCCCGCCGAAAACCCGGCGCGCGCGCGAGACCCGGGCGACCCAGATCGACAACCTGCTGCGCGACCTCTCCGAGCTCAAGCCCGGCGACCCGGTGGTGCATGCGCAATACGGCGTCGGCCAGTACCTCGGCCTCATCAACATGGACCTCGGCGACGGCGATACCGAGTTCCTGCAACTCGAATATGCCAAGGGCGACAAGCTCTACGTGCCGGTCGCCAACCTGCACCTGATCTCGCGCTACAGCGGCGCCGGCGAAGGCGCGGCGCCGCTGCACAAGCTCGGCACCGACCAGTGGGAAAAGGCACGCCGCCGCGCCATGCAGGCGGCGCGCGACACCGCGGCCGAACTCTTGAACCTGTATGCACTGCGCGCCGCGCGCGAGGGCCATGCCTTCAAGTTCTCGCTGCACGATTACGACGCTTTCGCCGAAGGCTTCGGCTACGAGGAAACCCCCGACCAGGCGGCCGCCATCGCCGCCGTCATGGCCGACATGCAGTCGGGCAAGCCGATGGACCGGCTGGTGTGCGGCGACGTCGGCTTCGGCAAGACCGAGGTCGCGCTGCGCGCCGCCTTCATGGCGGTGATGGGCGGCTATCAGGTGGCGGTGCTGGTGCCGACCACCCTGCTCGCCGAGCAGCATTTCCAGAACTTTTCCGACCGCTTCTCCACCTGGCCGGTCAAGCTCGCCGAGCTGTCGCGCTTCCGCAGCCCCAGGGAGCAGGCCGAGGCGCTCGCGGCACTGAAGGAAGGCAAGCTCGACATCGTCATCGGCACCCACCGGCTGATCCAGAAGGACGTGAAGTTCGCCCGCCTGGGCCTCGTCATCCTCGACGAGGAGCACCGCTTCGGCGTGCGCCAGAAGGAGCAGCTGAGAGCGCTGCGCGCCGAGGTCGACGTGCTGACGCTGACCGCCACGCCGATTCCGCGCACGCTGGCGATGTCGCTCGAAGGCATCCGCGACTTCTCGGTGATCGCGACCGCACCGCAGAAACGGCTGGCGGTGAAGACCTTCGTGCAGTCGTTTTCCGGCGGACTGATCCGCGAGGCGGTGCTGCGCGAACTCAAGCGCGGCGGCCAGGTGTATTTCCTGCACAACGAGGTCAGCACAATAGAAAACATGCGCGAGCGGCTGGAAAAGCTGCTGCCCGAAGCGCGCATCCGCGTCGGCCACGGCCAGCAGAGCGAGCGCGAACTGGAACAGGTGATGCGCGACTTCTACCAGCAGCGCTTCGACATCCTCCTGTGCACCACCATCATCGAGACCGGCATCGACGTGCCGACCGCCAACACCATCCTGATCAACCGCGCCGACAAATTCGGGCTCGCCCAGCTGCATCAGCTGCGCGGCCGCGTCGGCCGCTCGCACCATCAGGCTTTCGCCTACCTGCTGGTGGAAGAGGACCGCAGCCTGACGCCGCAGGCGAAGAAACGCCTGGAAGCGATCCAGCTGCTGGAAGAGCTGGGCTCGGGCTTCCACCTTGCCATGCAGGACATGGAAATCCGCGGCGCCGGCGAAGTGCTGGGCGAAAAGCAGAGCGGCGAAATCCTCGAGGTCGGCTTCTCGCTCTACAACGACATGCTGGCCGGCGCAGTGGCGAGCCTGAAGGCCGGCAAGGAGCCGGACATGAGCCAGCCGCTGGGCGTGGTGTCCGAGATCAACCTGCACATGCCGGCGCTGCTGCCGGTGGACTACTGTCCCGACGTGCACGAGCGGCTGGTGCTGTACAAGCGGCTGGCCAGCGTGCACGACGCGGAGGAACTGACCCAGCTGCAGGAAGAACTGATCGACCGCTTCGGCCAGCTGCCCGACCCGGCACGCGCCCTGCTCGACACCCATCGCCTGCGCCTGGCCGCGAAAACACTCGGCATCATGAAGGTCGATGCCAGCGGCGACGCCATCCTGCTGCAGTTCGTGGCGCAGCCGCCGATCGACCCGGGCCGGATTATTCAATTGATCCAGAGCCGGCGCGACCTCAAGCTGGCGGGCGAGAACCGCCTGCGCTGGAATGCCGCCTCGCCTGCGGAGACGCGCGCGGCCAATGTCATTACCCTATTCAACCTGTTGAAATAAAGAACAATATGAATCTGATCGTTCAGGGACCCGACCTCCCCACCCCCCACCTCAAGCAGCTCGCCAAACTCACCGGCGCCACGGCCATCGAAGCGATTTCGCTGACGGCGTTCCGGCTGCGGGCGGCCGATGCCGGACAGCGCGACGAAGTCGCCGCGTTCTGCGAGGAAAACCGGATCGACTGCGGCTGGGTACCGGCCGAGCGCCGCATCGGCGACTTCGGCCTCTTGGTGATGGACATGGACTCGACGCTCATCACCATCGAGTGCATCGACGAAATCGCCGACATGCAGGGGCTGAAGCCGCAGGTCTCGGCGATCACCGAGGCCGCCATGCGCGGCGAGATCGACTTTGCCGAAAGCCTGCGCCGCCGGGTGTCGCTCTTGGCCGGACTCGACCAGTCTGCCCTGCAGCGGGTGTACGACGAGCGCCTGCAACTGTCGCCGGGCGCCGAAACCCTGCTGGCGGCGGCGCGCGCAGCCGGGATCAAGACCCTCTTGGTATCGGGCGGCTTCACCTTCTTCACCGAACGGCTGCAGCCCCGTCTGGGACTGGACTACACCGCAGCCAACACCCTGGAGGTGGCCGACGGCAAGCTGACCGGGCGCGTGCTGGGCGACATCGTCGACGCCCAGGGCAAGGCCGACTGGCTCAACCGGGTGCGGGTCAAGCTAGGCTTGAAAAAGGAACAGGTCATCGCCATGGGCGACGGCGCCAACGACCTGAAAATGATGGCCGAAGCCGGCATCAGCATCGCCTACCGCGCCAAGCCGGTGGTGCGCGCGCAGGCCAGCTACGCGCTGAACCGGGTGGGGCTGGACGGGGTGATTCCGCTGCTCGGCTGAATCGGCCGCGACGGCTAAAGAAAACTTCCCGGCCGCCGATAAACTATTAGGCACTTGCCCTGTCAGAAGATCGTCCAACAGCGACCAGGAACACCCCCGTGAAAATCGACAAGCGCATCACCCCGACCACTGCCGCCAAGGCCTCCGCTGTCAAAGGCAAAGGCGGAAAATCGTCTGCTCCCACTGTAGGCAGCGGCGATTCGCTGAGCCTGACTGAATCCAGCACCCACATCCGCACCCTGGAATCCCAGCTGGCCTCGGTCGATGTCACCGACATCGGCAAGGTCGAATCGGTCAAGGCCGCGATCGCCGACGGCACCTTCACCGTCGATGCCGAAGTAGTGGCCGACCGCCTGATCGACCACGCCAAGGAAGCCCTGCGCAGGCGCCCACGCAAGAAATAGGCCCCCACCGGATCGACAAGCCCGCGGCCCAAAACCGCGGGCTTTTGTTTTTCATCTGGCATAAAATCGGGATCTGGAACGTCCTTGGGGCTCAGCATGAATGAAATCGTTTTGTCCGTGACCGGCATGACCTGCGGGGGCTGCGTCAACAGCGTGCAGCGGGTGTTGACGGCCCTACCGGGCGTAGAGAGTGTAGAGGTGACCCTGCAACCGGGTCAGGCACGCGTGGTGTACGACGCGGCCCGGGTCGACCGCGCTGCGCTGGTGCAGGCCGTAGTCGATGCGGGGTTTGGCGTCCCAGACTGACGCATTGCCCCTTCAGGAATTACCACACAGATTTTCCAGAGGCTCGGGGCAATGCACGCCATTGCCCTGCACATAATCCACCCCGATCTGCCGCAGCACCGCCAGGATCTCGTCCGACTCGACATATTCGGCCACGGTCTTCAGACCCATCTGGTGGCCAATCCGGTGTATCGCCTCGACCATGGAGCAATCAATGGCATTGCTCGCGATGTCGCGCACGAACGCGCCGTCGATCTTGAGATAATCGACCTTCAGGTTCTTGAGATAGGTAAAGGACGACAGGCCGCTGCCGAAGTCGTCCAGCGCAAAGCTGCAGCCATACTCGCGCATCGCATCGATGAATTCATTGACGACCGCCAGGTTGCCGATGGCCGCCGTTTCGGTGATTTCAAAGCACAGATGCGGACCCAGGTCGGGATTGTCCTGCAGCTTCTCCAGCAGCATGCGGCGAAACGCCGGGTCTTTCAGCGATGCGCCCGACAGGTTGACCGCAAACAGGCAATGCTGCTCGCGTTTGGACGCCAGATATCGCTGGCACAGACGCAAGGTTTCCCCGATCACCCAGCTGTCGAGGGCAGGCATGA
>CAMTWC010000008.1:0-36354 GCA_947085345.1 uncultured Gammaproteobacteria bacterium
GATGGTGATGCCAGGCGACAACGTCAGCATCAAGGTGTCGCTGATTCAGCCGATCGCCATGGACGAAGGTCTGCGTTTCGCAATCCGCGAAGGCGGCCGCACCGTCGGTGCCGGCGTCGTGGCCAAGATCGAAGAATAAGGTTCAAGCATGCAAAGCCAGAAAATCCGCATCCGCCTGAAGGCGTTTGACTACAAACTGATCGACCAGTCGGCGCTCGAAATCGTGGAAACGGCCAAGCGCACCGGCGCTGTGGTCAAGGGCCCGGTTCCGTTGCCGACCTCGATCGAGCGGTTTGACGTGCTGCGTTCGCCCCACGTCAACAAGACGTCGCGCGACCAGTTCGAAATCCGCACCCATCGCCGCCTGATGGACATCATGGACCCCACCGACAAGACGGTGGATGCCCTGATGAAGCTGGATCTGCCCGCCGGGGTGGACGTCGAAATCAAGTTGTAAAAAGCGGGCGGCATGGGTATAATGCCGCCCCTTCACCTGTATCAATAGTCGCCGGTCAATTGTAATCGGCACCTACAACCCTCGCCGGCGGCTTCGGCTGCCGGCTTGAGATAGGAAATACAAAGATGAGTATCGGGCTCGTTGGCCGCAAGGTCGGCATGACCCGCATTTTCACCGAGAGCGGCGCGTCCGTTCCGGTGACGGTGCTGGAAATGTCAAACAATCGTGTGACGCAGATTCGCACGTCAGAAAATGACGGTTATTCAGCTGTGCAGGTTGCCTATGGCAGCCGCCGCAATAGCCGTGTCAGCAAATCGGAAGCCGGACATTTTGCCAAGGCGGGTGTGGACGCGGGCGAGCTGCTGCGTGAATTCCGCGTGCCTGCAGAGGTTGCCTCCCGGTATCAGGCGGGCGCAACGGTTTCGGTCGAGCTGTTCCAGGCGGGTCAGAAGGTGGATGTCACCGGTGTGACGCAGGGCAAGGGCTTTGCGGGTACCATCAAGCGCCATAACTTCAAGTCGCAGCGCGCGACCCACGGCAACTCGCGTTCGCACAACGTGCCGGGTTCGATCGGCATGGCGCAGGATCCGGGTCGCGTGTTTCCGGGTAAGCGCATGTCGGGCCATATGGGCGCGGTGACCTGCACCAAGCAGAATCTTGAAGTCGTGCGCGTCGATGCCGAGCGCGGCCTGGTGTTGTTGAAGGGCGCTGTTCCGGGTGCCAAGGGCGGCCACGTGGTGGTTCGCCCGGCAGTGAAAGGGGGTGCCTAATGGATTTGACCGTCATTAACGAGCAAGGTCAGCAGGTTGCCAGCGTGGTGGCCTCCGATGAAACCTTCGGCCGCGATTACAACGAAGCGCTGGTCCACCAGGTGGTGACTGCGTTCCAGGCGAATGCCCGCAGCGGCAACCGTGCGCAGTTGACCCGCGCTGAGGTGAGTGCGTCGACGCACAAGCCGTGGCGTCAAAAGGGTACCGGTCGTGCGCGTTCCGGTCGTACCTCGAGCCCGATCTGGCGCGGGGGTGGCGTAACCTTCCCGAATAAACCGAACGAGAATTTCAGCCACAAGGTCAACCGCAAGATGTATCGCGCAGGCCTGGCAACCATCCTGTCGCAGCTGGCGCGCGAGGGCAAATTGAAGGTGGTTGAAAGTCTGGGCGTCGATTCGCCCAAGACCAGGCTGCTGGCCAATCGCCTGAAGTCGATGGGCTACGGCAAGGTCATGATTATTGCGGACAGTGTGGATGACAACCTGTGGCTGTCGTCGCGCAACCTGCCGAATGTCTATGTGGTCGAGCCGCATCAGGCTGATCCGTGGAGTCTGGTCAAGTTCGGTAACGTGCTGATCACCAGGGCGGCGATCAAGCAGTTTGAGGAGATGGTGTAATGGGTGCGATCAGTCAGGAGCGTCTGCTCAAAGTCATTCTCGCGCCGGTGATCTCCGAAAAGAGCACGCGCGTTGCCGACAAGCTGAATCAGGTTGTGTTTCGTGTGTTGCCCGACGCGACCAAGCAGGAGATCGGCGCCGCTGTCGCCAGCCTGTTCAAGGTCGAGGTTGAGGGCGTCCAGGTGCTGAACGTCAAGGGCAAGGTCAAGCGTTCCGGTCGTGTTACGGGTCGCCGTGACAACTGGAAAAAAGCGTATGTCACCCTGAAGCCGGGTCAGGACATCGATTTCGCGGCCGGTCAGTAAGGAAGAAAACCATGGCACTGATTAAAGTTAAACCTACTTCCGCCGGCCGTCGTGCGGTCGTCAAGGTCGTCACCCCGGGTCTGCACAAAGGCAAGCCGGTTGCGGCATTGATCGAGCCGAAGAAACGCGGCTCGGGTCGCAACAACAACGGCCATATCACTGTGCGTCACAAGGGTGGCGGCCATAAGCAGCATTACCGTGTTGTCGATTTCCGTCGCAACAAGGACGGCGTTCCGGCCAAGGTCGAGCGTCTTGAGTACGACCCCAACCGTACCGCGCATCTGGCCCTGCTGTGCTATGCCGATGGCGAGCGCCGCTACATCATTGCGCCGCGTGGCGTTGCGGTGGGCGCGCAGCTGGTGAGCGGCGCCGAGGCGCCGATCAAGGCCGGCAACTGCCTGCCGCTGCGCAGCATTCCGGTCGGCAGCACGGTGCATTGCGTCGAGATGATGCCTGGCAAGGGCGCGCAGATCGCACGCTCGGCCGGCACCTCGGTGCAACTGCTGGCACGCGAAGGCAGCTATGCCCAGTTGCGTCTGCGCTCGGGTGAGATCCGCAAGGTCCACGTCGATTGCCGCGCCACGCTCGGTGAGGCGGGCAACGAAGAGCACAGCCTGCGTTCGATCGGCAAGGCAGGCGCCAACCGCTGGCGCGGTATTCGTCCGACGGTGCGCGGTGTGGTGATGAACCCGGTTGACCACCCGCATGGTGGTGGCGAAGGCCGTACCGCGGCCGGTCGTCATCCGGTCAGCCCGTGGGGTACGCCGACCAAGGGTTACCGTACCCGCAGCAACAAGCGCACCTCCAACATGATCGTCCGCCGCCGTCACGCGCGCTGATTGAGGTAGAAAGATATGGCACGTTCAATTAAAAAAGGCCCCTTCGTTGACGGGCATCTGCTGAAAAAGATTGAAGCCGTCCGCGGCTCCAATGACAAGCGTCCGGTCAAGACCTGGTCGCGTCGTTCCACCGTGTTGCCCGACTTTATCGGTTTGACGATTGCGGTGCATAACGGTCGTCAGCATGTGCCGGTATTCGTGACCGAGAACATGGTTGGTCACAAGCTGGGTGAGTTTTCCCTGACGCGTACCTTCAAGGGGCACGTTGCGGACAAGAAGGCGAAGAAATAAGGAGCGCATGATGGAAGTTTCTGCAATTTTGCGTGGTACCCGCCTGTCCGCACAGAAAGGCCGTCTGGTTGCTGACCAGATCCGCGGTCTGCGCGTCGAAAAGGCGCTCAACATCCTGGCCTTCAGCCCCAAAAAAGGCGCAGGCATCATCAGGAAAGTGCTCGAGTCGGCGATTGCCAACGCCGAGCATAACGAAGGTGCCGATATCGATACCCTGAAGGTCAAGACGATCTGTATCGACCAGGGTTCGGTGCTGAAGCGCTTCACTGCCCGTGCCAAAGGCCGTGGCAACCGTATTAGCAAGCCGACCTGTCACATCAGCGTGACGGTTGGGGATTAAGGAAGCGGCATGGGACAAAAAATACATCCGATTGGATTCCGTCTTGGTGTTCAGCGCATCTGGACGGCCAAATGGTACGGTTCGAACCGCAACTTCTCCAGCACCCTGCTGGAGGACATCAAGGTTCGCGACTATCTGAAGAAGAAGCTTGCGCACGCGTCCGTCTCCAAGGTGCTGATCGAGCGCCCGGCCAAGAATGCTCGCATCACGATTTTCAGTGGCCGCCCCGGTGTGGTGATCGGCAAGAAGGGCGAAGACATCGAGGTGTTGCGCGGTGAGCTGGCACGTCTGATGACCGTCCCCGTGCACGTCAACATCGAGGAAGTGCGCAAGCCTGAAACCGATGCCCAGATCATCGCTGACGGCATTGCTCAGCAGCTCGAAAAGCGCGTGATGTTCCGCCGCGCCATGAAGCGCGCCATGCAGAATGCCATGCGCCTGGGTGCGCAGGGCATCAAGATCATGAGCTCGGGCCGCCTGAACGGTGCGGAAATCGCGCGTACCGAGTGGTACCGTGAAGGCCGTGTGCCGCTCCATACCCTGCGTGCGGAAATCGATTACGGTTTTGCCGAAGCGAAGACCACCTACGGCATCATTGGCATCAAGGTATGGGTTTACAAGGGCGATGCGCTCAACCGCAGCGAACAGCCTGCGGCGGCCGAACCCGAAAAGCGCGGCAAGAAATCAGGAGTGAAATATGCTGCAGCCAGCTAGAAGAAAATTCCGCAAGGAACAGAAAGGCCGTAACACCGGCCTGGCGACCCGCGGCGCCGACGTCAGCTTTGGCGACTTCGGCCTTAAGGCAATCGGCCGTGGTCGTTTGACCGCGCGCCAGATTGAAGCCGCGCGTCGCGCCATGACCCGTCATATCAAGCGGGGTGGCCGCATCTGGATCCGTATTTTCCCGGACAAGCCAATTTCGCGTAAGCCGGCCGAAGTGCGGATGGGTAACGGCAAAGGTGCGCCGGAATACTACGTCGCCGAGATCCAGCCGGGCAAGGTTTTGTACGAGATGGATGGCGTGAACGAGACGCTGGCACGCGAGGCTTTCCGGCTGGCCGCGGCCAAGCTGCCGATCGCGACCACCTTCGTGACCCGCATGATCGGGAGCTGAGTGATGAACACAAAAGAAATGCGCGGCAAGAATGCCGCAGAACTGAAGCAGGAACTTGAATCCCTGTTGCGTGCCCATTTTGCGCTGCGTATGCAGGTGGCCACCCAGCAGTCGAACAAGACTGCCGACCTTGGCAAGTTGCGTCGTGATATCGCACGCGTCAAGACGATTATGCGCGAGAAGGCGGGTCAAGCATGACTGAAACGAAGAAAATGGTACGTACGCTGACTGGGCGTGTGGTGAGCGACAAGATGAACAAGACGGTCACCGTCCTGGTCGAGCGTCGCGTCAAGCATCCGGTCATCGGCAAGGTGATCCGGCTGTCCAAGAAATATCATGCCCACGATGAAAACAACGAGTTTCACGAGGGCGATATGGTGCAGATCGAGGAGTCGCGCAAGCTCTCCCGCACCAAGGCATGGACGGTCAGCAAGCTGATTGAGCGCGCACGCGTATAACGCTTGCGTGGGACGTCAAGACCCGGTATAGTGCCGGGTTTTCCGGTTGGTGAGCCGGTTGGGTTTTGTCCGGTTCTCCGACTCAAGTAGTTCCGCGTCAAGCGGGATTTTCTCCCGAACGGGATCCAAAACTGGCCGCCGGTGTGGTGGATTAAGTTGGAGGCAATTAAATGATTCAGATGCAGTCCGTATTGGATGTGGCGGACAACACTGGTGCGCGCTCGGTTATGTGCATCAAGGTGTTGGGCGGCAGCCATCGTCGCTACGCAAGCGTGGGCGACATCATCAAGGTCAGCATCAAGGATGCTGCCCCGCGCGGTCGCGTGAAAAAGGGTGACATTTACAATGCCGTGGTGGTTCGCACCGCCAAGGGCGTGCGGCGTCCGGATGGTTCGCTGGTGCGCTTTGACGGCAATGCCGCAGTCTTGCTGAACAACAAGTTAGAGCCGATCGGCACCCGTATTTTCGGGCCGGTTACCCGTGAGTTGCGTACCGAGAAGTTCATGAAGATCGTCTCGCTGGCGCCCGAGGTTCTGTGAGAGGGAATCATGGCACGAATTCATAAAAGCGATCAGGTGATTGTCCTGGCCGGAAAAGACAAGGGCAAGCGCGGCGTAGTGCTGAAGGTGCTTGACGATGGTCATGTTCTGGTTGAGGGCGTGAACCGCGTCAAGAAACATCAGAAGCCGAACCCCATGCGCAACATGCAGGGTGGGATCGTCGAAAAAGAAATGCCGATCCAGGCTTCCAATGTCGCATTGTTCAATGTCGGCACGCAGAAGGCGGATCGCGTGGGTTACAGGGTGCTGGAGGACGGCCGCAAAGTGCGTGTATACAAGTCCAATGGCGAAATGGTTGACGCACAGGGGTGATCATGGCGCGTTTTCAAGAATTTTATCGTGAGACGGTGGTGCCCAAGCTGGTAGAGCAGTTTGGTTACAAGTCCGTCATGGAAGTCCCCCGCATCAAGAAGATCACCCTGAACATGGGTGTCGGTGAGGCTGTGGCTGACAAGAAGGTGATGGATCACGCGGTATCCGACATGCAGAAGATTGCGGGTCAGAAGCCGGTTGTCACCAAATCCAAGAAGTCGATCGCGGGTTTCAAGATCCGTGAAAACTATCCCGTGGGCTGCATGGTGACCCTGCGGCGCGGGCGGATGTACGAGTTCCTGGATCGTCTGGTGACGGTGGCGATGCCGCGTATCCGTGACTTTCGGGGTATTTCGGGTAAGTCCTTCGATGGCCGTGGCAACTACAACATGGGCATCAGGGAGCAGATCATTTTCCCCGAGATCGAGTACGACAAGATCGATGCGCTGCGTGGCATGAACATCACCATTACCACCACCGCCAAGACTGATGATGAAGCGCGAGCCCTGCTTGCCGCCTTCAGTTTCCCGTTCAAGAATTGAGGTAGGCATGGCCAAGTTATCCTTGATTAACCGTGAAGAAAAGCGCGCGCGCATGGTGAAGAAGTATGCCGCCAAGCGTGCTGCCCTCAAAGCCGTGATTGCCAGCGTGCAGACCAGCGAAGAAGATCGCATGGCGGCGTACAAGGCGTTGCAGGAACTGCCGCGTAATGCCAGTCCGGTTCGCCAACGCAACCGCTGCCAGCTGACGGGGCGTCCGCGTGGCGTGTTCAGCAAGTTTGGCCTGGCGCGCGGCAAGCTGCGTGAATATGCGATGCGGGGCGAAATCCCGGGCATCGTCAAGGCAAGCTGGTAAGGGGTAAACGATATGAGTATGAGTGATCCCATCGCGGACATGCTGACCCGCATCCGCAATGCACAGGCAGTTGAAAAGGCGGCGGTTACGATGCCTTCTTCCAAGGTCAAAGTGGCTATCGCCAAGGTGCTGAAGGACGAGGGTTATATTGAAGACTTCGCCATTCGTGGCGAGGCCGGCAAGCCCGAGCTCGAATTGCAGCTCAAGTATTACGCCGGGCGTCCGGTGATCGAGCGCATCGAGCGCGTGAGCAAGCCTGGCCTGCGCATCTACAAGGGCGCAGAAGATTTGCCGCGCGTGATGAACGGCCTTGGCGTTGCCATCGTGTCGACGTCCAGCGGTGTCATGACTGATCGCCATGCTCGCGCCAAGGGCGTGGGTGGCGAAGTCCTGTGCGTGGTTGCGTAAAAGGAGCGGATATGTCACGTGTAGCCAATAATCCTATTACGTTGCCGAAAGGCGTCGAAGTTGCGCTTGGTAGCGCGATTTCGGTCAAGGGCCCGCTGGGCGCAATGAGCCAGCCGATGTCGAGCGACGTTTCGGTTGCGCTCAACGACGGTGTGGTCACATTTGCGCCCACCAGCGGAAGCATCCAGGCGAATGCCATGGCGGGCACCCTGCGCGCGCTGGTCAACAACATGGTTCAGGGCGTTTCCAAGGGCTTCGAGAAGAAGCTGCTGCTGGTCGGCGTCGGATACCGTGCGCAGGCCCAGGGCGACGCACTCAATCTGACGCTGGGTTTCTCGCATCCTGTGGTGCACAAGATGCCCGCCGGAATCAAGGTCGAGACGCCGACGCAAACTGAGATTGTGATCAAGGGTGTCGATCGTCAAGTCGTTGGACAGGTGGCCGCTGATGTGCGCGCATACCGTCCGCCGGAGCCCTATAAGGGCAAGGGCGTGCGCTATAGCGACGAAGTGGTTGTCAAGAAAGAGACCAAGAAGAAGTAAGGCTTAAGGACAGAAAATGAACACCAAGCAATCACGGATTCGCAGAGCGCGCAAAACCCGCGCCAAAATCGCGGCCGTCAAGGCGATTCGCCTGGCCATCCACCGCACCAACAGCCATGTCTACGCCCAGATCATCTCGGCGGACGGCGGCACGGTGATGGTCAGCGCATCTTCCAACGACAAGGACATGCGTGCCGCGCTGAGCAATGGCGGCAACGTCGCGGCAGCGGCTGCTGTGGGCAGGCGTCTGGCCGAAAAGGCCAAAGGTTTGGGCATTGAAAAAGTGGCTTTCGACCGTTCCGGTTTCAAGTTCCATGGGCGTGTGAAAGCCCTGGCTGAAGCCGCGCGTGAAGGCGGTTTGGTTTTTTAACGAGGCAGAATCAAGATGGCCCGTACAGCACCTACTAGTAACGAAGAGCGCGGCGACGGCCTGCGCGAAAAGATGATCTCGATCAACCGTGTCACCAAAGTGGTGAAGGGCGGTCGGATCATGGGTTTTGCCGCGCTGACCGTGGTTGGCGATGGAGACGGTGGCATCGGCATGGGCAAGGGCAAGTCCCGTGAAGTGCCCGTTGCCGTGCAGAAGGCGATGGAAGAGGCGCGCCGCAAGCTGGTCAAGATCAGCCTGAAGAACGGCACTTTCCATCATACGGTGGTGGGCCAGCATGGCGCTTCGCGCGTGCTGATCCAGCCGGCATCGGAAGGTACCGGGATCATTGCCGGTGGTGCGATGCGTGCCGTGTTCGAGGTGATGGGCGTGCAGAACGTGCTTGCCAAGTGCCTCGGGTCGACCAATCCCTATAACGTCGTGCGCGCAACGATTGACGGCCTGCTGAAAATGTCCACGCCGTCCGAGATTGCGGCCAAGCGTGGCAAGTCTGTCGAAGACATCACGGGGTAAGCCATGAGCGAGCAGAAAAAAATCAAGGTGACGCTGATCAAAAGCCTGATTGGCACCAAGGCGCCGCATCGCGCCTGTGTGCGTGGCCTGGGTCTGCGTCGGATGCACCACACGGTTGAGGTGCTCGATACGCCTGAAAACCGCGGGATGATTACCAAAGTCGCCTATCTGGTGAAGTGCGAGGCTTAAATGGAACTGAATACGATTAAACCGGCTGACGGCGCAAAGAAAAACAAGCGCCGCCTGGGTCGTGGCATTGGCTCCGGCCTGGGTAAAACCGCGGGCCGCGGCCACAAGGGCCAAAAATCCCGTGCGGGCGGCTTCCATAAGGTGGGCTTCGAAGGCGGTCAGATGCCGATGCACCGTCGCCTTCCCAAGCGCGGCTTTGTCTCGCTGACCAAGGCAGATACGGCGCACGTTCGCCTGTATGAACTGGCTGCAATCGGCGTCGATGAGATCGATTTGCTGGTGCTGAAGCAGGCCGGCATCGTCGGGTCCGCCGCCAAGGCGGCCAAGGTCTACCTGGCAGGCGAAATCGGCAAGGCCGTCAAGCTGCGCGGAATCGCCGTGACCAAGGGTGCACGCGCTGCGATCGAAGCGGCCGGCGGCACCATCGCCGACTAGGTCAGCGAGGACACACGCTTTGGCTATGCCCAAAACCGGCTTGAACAAATTCGGCGACCTCAAGCGCCGGTTGTTATTCCTGCTTGGCGCACTGATCGTATACCGCATCGGCACCTTTATCCCGGTTCCGGGTATTGATCCGCTGGTGCTCGATCAGCTGTTCAAATCGCAGCAAGGTGGCATTCTGGGGATGTTCAACATGTTCTCGGGTGGGGCGCTCTCGCGGTTCAGCGTGTTCGCACTCGGGATCATGCCGTACATTTCGGCGTCGATCATTGTGCAGTTGATGACGACCGTCTCCCCCAAGCTGGAGGCGCTTAAGAAAGAGGGCGAGGCCGGGCGGCGCAAGATCACGCAGTACACCCGTTACGGCACGCTTTTCCTGGCGATTTTTCAGGGCTTGGGCATTGCCATTGCCTTGGAATCGCAGGCAGGTCTGGTTCTGGATCCGGGTTTCGGGTTTCGCCTGATTACGGTGGTCACCCTGACCGCCGGCACGATGTTCCTGATGTGGCTGGGCGAACAGATTACCGAGCGAGGCCTGGGCAACGGTATTTCGATCATTATTTTTGCGGGCATTGTGGCAGGTCTGCCATCCGCGATTGGCGGCACGCTCGAATTGACCCGAACCGGCGCATTTTCGATTCCGCTGGTACTGATGCTGTTTGTCGGCGTGCTGCTGGTCACCGCCCTGGTGGTATTCGTCGAGCGGGGGCAGCGCAAGATCCTGGTCAACTACGCCAAGCGCCAGGTCGGCAAGATGGTGGTGGGTGGGCAGAGCTCGCACCTGCCGCTGAAACTGAACATGGCCGGGGTAATCCCGCCGATTTTTGCCTCCAGCATCATCCTGTTCCCGGCCACGCTGGCGGGCTGGTTTGGCAGTGGCGAGGGCATGGGTTGGCTGCGCGACATCGGTTCGACCCTGGCGCCCGGACAACCGGTGTATGTGTTGCTGTATGCGCTGGCGATCATCTTTTTCTGTTTCTTCTACACGGCCCTGGTGTTCAATCCCAAGGAAACGGCAGACAACCTGAAAAAGAGCGGTGCGTTCGTACCGGGCATTCGTCCGGGTGATCAAACCGCCCGTTACATCGACAAGATTTTGACCCGGCTGACACTGGTGGGCGCGATCTACATCACACTGGTGTGTTTGCTGCCCGAGTTTCTGATTTTGAAATGGAACGTTCCCTTCTACTTTGGCGGAACGTCCCTGTTGATCATTGTGGTGGTGACCATGGATTTCATGGCCCAGGTTCAGGCGTATGTCATGTCACACCAGTATGAGGGCCTGCTCAAGAAGGCGAATTTCAAGAATGGTTTTGTGGGGCGCTGATGTCTAAGGAAGATGTCATCCAGATGCAGGGTGAGGTCATTGAAAACCTTCCGAACGCCACATTCCGCGTCAAGCTGGAAAACGGACATGTGCTGTTGGGTTATATATCGGGAAAGATGCGGATGCATTACATCCGCATTCTCCCCGGAGACAAGGTCACGGTAGAACTTACCCCTTACGACCTGAGCAAGGGCCGGATCATTTTCCGGGCCAAGTGATTATTGACCGGCAGCGTGCTGCCGGCGAGTGAATGGAGAAAACCATGAGAGTGCAGGCTTCAGTCAAGAAAATGTGCCGAAAGTGCAAGGTAGTACGTCGCAAAGGCGTTGTACGCGTGATCTGTGATGATCCGCGCCACAAGCAGCGCCAGGGTTAAGCAGGCGGTAGCAAGTTGAATTCGAGTCAACCCAAAGCCGGGTTGACGTGTTATAATTTTTTGTTTTCCGTTCGGAGCTTTGCGAATGGCTCGTATTGCTGGGGTTAATATCCCTAATCATCAACACGCGATTATCGCGTTGACCGCTATCTATGGCATCGGCAGGAGTACGTCCGGCAAGATTTGCGAGGCCGCGGGCATAGCCCACACTTCGAAAATCAAGGATCTGACCGAGTCTGAGGTAGAGCGTTTGCGTGAAGGCGTGGCCCAGTTCACGGTCGAGGGCGACCTGCGCCGTGAAATTACCATGAACATCAAGCGCTTGATGGATCTTGGCTGCTACCGCGGCTTCCGTCATCGTAAAGGCCTGCCGGCGCGTGGACAGCGCACCCGCACCAATGCGCGTACCCGCAAGGGGCCACGCAAGGCCATCAGGAAATAAAAAGGTTAAACATGGCAACGAAAACAGCTGCGCGCGTCCGTAAAAAGGTCAAGAAGAATGTCGCAGAAGGCATTGCGCACATTCACGCTTCTTTCAACAACACCATCGAGACGATCACCGATCGCCAGGGCAATGCCCTGTCGTGGGCGACTGCCGGTGGGGCGGGCTTTAAAGGTTCGCGCAAGTCGACGCCCTTTGCGGCGCAGGTCGCGGCTGAAAATGCCGGCAAGATGGCGCAGGAATATGGCGTCAAGAACCTGGAGGTCCGGATCAAGGGTCCCGGCCCCGGTCGTGACTCCACCGTGCGTGCGTTGAATGCGCTGGGCTTCAAGATCCTTACGATCTCTGACGTGACCCCGATTCCGCACAACGGATGCCGTCCCTCCAAAAAGCGTCGTATCTAATTACCAGGGAAAATCATGGCTCGTAATCTTGATCCCAAATGCCGTCAGTGCCGCCGCGAAGGCGAAAAGCTCTTCCTGAAGGGCGAGAAGTGTTTCACTGACAAGTGCGCCATCGAGCGCCGCGCCTATGCACCCGGCCAGCACGGCCAGAAGAGCGGCGCCCGCCTGTCGGGCTATGGCGTCCAGCTGCGTGAAAAGCAGAAAATTCGCCGTATCTACGGCGTGCTGGAAGGCCAGTTCCGTCTGACCTACAAGAAGGCCGACAGCCGCAAGGGCGTGACTGGCGAAAACCTGCTGTCGATGCTGGAATCGCGCCTGGATTCGGTGTGCTACCGCATGGGATTTGGCGCCTCGCGTACCGAGGCACGTCAAATCTTGCGCCACAACGGCATCACGGTGAACGGTCGTCGCGTCAACATCCCGTCGTATCAGGTACGTGCCGGTGATGTGGTTGAGGTGTCCGAAAAGGCAAAAGCGCACCTGCGCGTTAAAGCGGCTGCTGAAGCGGCTGCTGCGCGCGGTTACCCCGAATGGGTAGAAGTTGACGCCAAGGCGCTCAAGGGCACCTATAAGGCTGCCCCGCAACGCTCGGAACTGCCGTCGACCATCAACGAGTCGCTGGTCGTCGAACTGTACTCCAAATAAGCTGGCCCGGTCCTGACGGACCGGGTCTTCAGGGCTGCTTCTCAAGGAATCGCACTCTATGCAAAGCGCTACGGAATTTCTCAAGCCGCGTATTGTGGAGGTGGATCGCGCCTCCCCGCTGCATGCCAAGGTCATCATGGAGCCCTTCGAGCGTGGCTATGGCCATACGCTCGGCAATGCGCTGCGTCGTATCCTGCTGTCTTCCATGGTGGGTTACGCGCCGACCGAAGTCGCCATCAGCGGCGTCGTGCACGAGTACTCGACCATCGAGGGCGTGCAGGAAGACGTCGTCGATATTCTGCTGAACCTCAAGGGCATCGCCTTCAAGATGCACGGCAAGTCCGAGGCCATCCTGAAAGTCTCCAAGTCCGGCGAAGGGGTCGTGACCGCGGGTGACATCGAGATTGGGCATGACATCGAAGTGCTGAATCCCGATCACGTGATTGCTCACCTGACCAAGGGCGGCAAGCTCGAAATGGAAATCAAGATCGAGGCTGGGCGGGGCTATCAGCCCGCCACCTCGCGCAAGGTTTCGGAAGAGACCCGCGCCGTCGGTTCGATCCTGATCGACGCGTCCTTCAGCCCGGTGCGCCGCGTCGCCTACTCGGTCGAAAGCGCGCGTGTCGAACAGCGTACCGACCTTGACCGCCTGGTGATCGACATCGAAACCAATGGCGTGGTCGAGCCGGAAGAAGCCGTGCGTACCGCAGCCCGCATTCTGGTGAATCAGCTGTCGGTGTTTGCCGATCTGGAAGGCACGCCGGCCGAATCCGAGGCGCCGCGTTCGCCCCAGGTCGACCCCATGCTGCTGCGTCCGGTCGACGATCTGGAGCTGACCGTGCGCTCGGCCAACTGCCTGAAGGCCGAGAACATCTATTTCATCGGCGACCTGATCCAGCGTTCGGAAACCGAACTGCTGCGCACCCCCAACCTGGGCCGCAAGTCGCTGAACGAGATCAAGGACGTGCTGGCTTCCAAGAGCCTGTCGCTGGGGATGAAGCTGGAAAACTGGCCGCCCGCCGGTCTTGAGCGTCCCTGAACAATTCAAGCAAGACCCCTGTAAACAAATCAAACAATAAAGTGCGGGTCGCCGTGGCTGGCGACCTGGCCCAAGAATACTGACTGAAAGGAACCGCCATGCGTCATCGTCAATCCAACCGCAAACTGAACCGCACTACCAGCCATCGTCTGGCCATGTTCCGCAACATGAGCGTGTCGCTGCTGAAGCATGAAATCATCAAGACCACGCTGCCGAAGGCCAAGGAACTGCGCCGCTTCGTCGAGCCGCTGATCACCCTGGGCAAGGAGCCTAGTCTGGCCAATCATCGCCTGGCATTCGACCGCCTGCGTGACCGCGAGATTGTCGTCAAGCTGTTCGGCGAACTGGGCCCGCGTTACAAGACCCGTCCCGGCGGTTACCTGCGCATCCTGAAATACGGCTTCCGGAATGGCGACAATGCCCCGATGGCGCTGGTCGAGCTGGTCGACCGCCCCGAGACCGACATCGAGCCGGTCGAAGCCGAGTAAATCGAGTTGACAGTACGCACGAAAAAGCCGGGTTGATCCCGGCTTTTTTCATGTGCGTGTTTCAGGGGACGGGCAGGCTCGCTGCATGCCCTTGCCGCTGGCCGGTCTTGTCAGGCATAGTCGTCCTTTCCCCAAGCCAGGAAAATCCTGTGATCGTCCTCTTCACCGATTTTGGCGTGCGCGACCCCTATGTCGGTCAGGTCAAGGCGCGCCTCGCCGAGCACGCGCCCGCCCGGCAGGTGGTGGACCTGCTGCATGAGGTGCCGGACTTCAACCCGCATGCGGGCGCGCATTTGCTGGCGGCTTTTGCCGCCGGATTTCCGCCCGGCAGCGTGTTCCTGGCGGTAGTCGATCCCGGCGTCGGCACGTCGCGCGACGCCGTGGTGGCGATGGCCGGCGGCCGCTGGTTCGTCGGGCCGGACAACGGGCTGCTGTCGATCGTTGCCGCGCGCCATCCCGGCACCCGGCTGTGGCGCATCACCTGGCGGCCCGAGGGGTTGTCGGCCACCTTTCACGGACGCGACCTGTTCGCACTGATCGCGGCCGATATCGCGCGGGGCGAATTTCCCGCCGACAAGCTGAGCCCGATAGACAAGCTGAATGTCGAGTTCGACGCCGGCGACCTGGCGCGGGTGATCTACATCGACCATTACGGCAATGCCTGGACCGGCGTACGGGGGGTGTCGCACGATGCGCGCGTCAGCGCCGCGGGCGAAATTTTCAGGCACAGCGAAAGCTTCGGCTTTGTCGGCAAGGGCGAGGGCTTCTGGTTCATCAACAGCGTCGGCCTGCTCGAACTTGCGGTCAACCGGGGCAGTGCTGCGGCTGCGTTTGGGCTGAAGGTGGGCGATCCGGTGCAGGTGCAGCGGCTCAACTGAGCGCGCTCAATCCAAGCCGACCAGCAGTGCCCGGTAATCGTTGACGTTGGTGCGGGTGGGGCCGCTGACGACCAGATCGCCCAGCTGGGCAAAAAAACCGTGGCTGTCGTGCGCGGCCAGGAAAGCCACCGCGTCGAGGCCGCGTTCACGCGCGCGAGGCAACGTGTCCGGGCCGATCACCGCCCCTGCGTTGTCCTCGCTGCCGTCGATGCCGTCGGTGTCGCAGGCGATCGCCCATACGGGCGTGTCCGCCAGCTCAAGCGCCAGGGCCAGCAGAAATTCAGCGTTGCGGCCGCCGCGTCCATGCGGCGGGCGCAGGGTGACGGTGGTCTCGCCGCCGGATATCAGTGCAACGGGACGCGACTTCACGGCGCGCGCCAACGCGGCATGGTGCCTGGCCACGGCCTGCGCATCGCCGCTAACGCAGTCGGACAGCACCACGGCGGGAATGCCGTGCCGTTCGAAACACGCGCATGCTGCCTTGAGGCTGGTCTGTGCGCTGGCGATGACGCGGTTTTCCGTGTGGGCGAAACAGGGGTGGCCAGGCTTGGGCGTGTCGGCTTCCGGTGACGTCTGTTCCAGTTGGCGGCGCACGCCGGCAGGCAGGGGGATGCGGAAGCGCTGCAGGCGCTCGAGCGCATCGGCGCAAGTGGTGGGGTCGGGTGCGCAGGGGCCGGAGGCGATATGGGTCGGGTCGTCGCCGACGACGTCGGAAATGATCAATGCCAGCGTGCGTGCGCCATTCGCCGCCTGCGCCAGCCGTCCGCCCGACAGGCGAGTAAGGTGCTTGCGCACCGTGTTGATGTCGTGGATGGTTGCGCCGGCATTCAGCAGTGCCTTGGTCACCTGGCGCAGTTCCTTCAGGGACACCCCTTCGACCGGCGCGGCGAGCAGGCTGGAACCGCCCCCCGAAATCAGCGCCAGCAGCAGGTCGTCCGGGCCCAGCTGGCCCGCCATCTCCAGCATGCGCAGAGCGGCTGCCTCGCCGCGCCCGTCGGGCAGCGGGTGGCTCGCCTCGACGACCTCGATGCGGCGCGTGGGCAGGCCGTGCCGGTAGCGGGTGACCACCAGTCCGGACAGGGGAGCATCCAAGGGCCAGTGGGCCTCCACGGCAGCGGCCATGCTGGCGGCCGCCTTGCCGCCGCCGACCGCCAGGGTGCGGCCGCGCGACGGCGCGGGCAGGTACGGCGGCAGGATGGTCGCGGGGTCGGCTGCGGCCACCGCGACACGGAAGGAGTCCAGCAGCAGCTCGCGCGGGTTCATCCTGGTCGCCCCCGGATCAGGCGGCAGCCGGGCGGCGCAGCCTGCGCGCAAGGCCGCCACGCAGGCTGGGGCCGATCTGCATCGCCAGCCGGAACAGGATCGGCATGGTGAACAGGGTGAGCGTGGTGGCCACCAGCAGGCCCCACACCAGGCTCGCCGCCATCGGTCCCCAGATCAGCGACTTGCCGCCCAGCCCGACGGCCAGAGAGAACAGGCCGCCGATGGTCGTGGTGGTGGTGATGATGATAGGCACGACGCGGCGCCGCGCAGCATACAGCGTGGCGTGCAGGAGGCCCATGCCGGACGCGAGCCGTGCGTTGGCGGCGTCGATCA
Organism: uncultured Gammaproteobacteria bacterium; assembly: GCA_947085345.1. Taxonomy (GTDB): domain Bacteria; phylum Pseudomonadota; class Gammaproteobacteria; order Burkholderiales; family Thiobacillaceae; genus Thiobacillus. The sequence goes on from CAMTWC010000008.1 coordinate 16,595, forward strand.
GCACGATGGCCGAGTTGACCGCGATGCCGGTCAGCGCGATGACGCCGTACAGCGTGTACAGGGAGAGCGGATTCTGCGTGATGAAAAGACCGAATACCACGCCGGTGAAGGCCATCGGCACCGTCAGCAGGATCAGGAGCGGCTGCCAGTAGGAGCGGAACTGCGCGGCGAGGATCAGATAGATGAGGCCGATGCCGAGCAGGAACAGCATCTTCATCGCGTCCAGGCTTTCGTTGATGTCGTCGAGCTCGCCGGTGAAGTCGATGCGGGTGTTCGGATAGCGCGCTTCCATCGCGTCCCACTGCGCGGCGATCTGCGTGTTCGCCTCCACCGTGTCGATGCGGGTCTTGTCGAGGTCGGACTCGATCGTGATTGCGCGCTTGAGGTTGTAGTGCTTGATACCGCCCGAGCCGATGCGGGTGCCGGCGTGTGCCAGTGCACCCAGCGTGGTGATGCCGCCGCCCGGCAGGGCCACCGGGTCGGCCAGCAGCTGCTGGATGTCGGTGAGGCCTTCCTGGTTGGCGCCGCTTTGATTGGGCGTGGCGCCGCGCACCCGCACTTCGATCTTGTCGCCGCTGTCGCGCGTCTCGGCGATGATTTCGCCCTCGGTGTGCAGGCGCACCAGCCGTGCCACCGTGGCGGGGTCGAGTCCGGCGCCTTTCAGCGCCTCGGCATCCAGCTGCAGCACCAGCTGCGGACGCCCTGGCAGGTCGTCGTCGGTGACGTCGCGGGTGCCGTCGATCCGGATCACTGCCTGCTTCAGTTCCTGCGCGGCGGCACGCAGCTCGCTGACGTCGTCGCCCAGCAGGCGCAGCTTGACCGGCTTGGACGCAGGCGGTCCGCCCGAAAGCTGGGTGAAGGAAATCCTGCCGGGGCTGGGCAGGGCTTCGATTTCGCGGCGCATCGCGGCCACGACCTCGCCAACTTCGCGCATGCCCTCGCCGCGCGGGTTGAGGGACACACTGACCTGGCCGTAGGATTCGCCGTAGAGCGGTTCGGTGTCGGTCCATTTCACCCCGGCGTAGCTCGTCACCCCGCGCGCCTCGCCGTCCTGCAGATGGCGGCGCACCACCGCCTCGACTTTCGCCGTTTCGCGCAGGGTGGCGTCGATGGCGCTGCCGCTCGGCATGTCGAGGTTGACGTAGAACAGGCGGATCGGGTCGAAGGCGAAAAACTGCGTGCGCACCGCGCCGCTCGCCACCAGCGTCACCGCGCCGACGAACAGCGCCAGCACGACCAGCCCGCTGATCCATGGATGGCGCATGAGTTTGACCAGCAGCCGGGTGTATTTCACGCGCAGCGCGTGGGTATACCGCTCGCGCAAGGGCTGCAGCCGCGTCGGGTGAGTGAAATTGAGCTTCAGTCCAACCACGTGCGCCGGCATCATCCAGTAGGCTTCGGCGAGGCTCAAGGTGAGTGCCAGCGTCACCACCAGCGGCACTAGCATCATGAATTTTCCGACGATGCCGGGCATCAGCATCAGCGGCAGGAAGGCGGCGATGGTGGTGGCGACCGCCGCCAAGACCGGCAGGCCGACTTCGCGGATGGCGCCGAGCGTCGCCGGCAAGGCCTCGGCGCCGCGCGCGATGCGGTAATAGATCGCCTCGGTGATGACTACTGCGTCGTCCACCAGCATGCCGAGCGCAATGACGATGCCGAGCAGCACCGGGATGCTGAGGGTGAAGTCGAAGGCGTACAAAATGGCAAATGCGCCCGCCAGCGAGAACGGAATCCCGAGGCTGACCAGCACCGCCAGCCGGCTGCCGAGGAACAGCCAGCACAGCCCCAGCACGATGAGCAGTCCGATCAGCGCATTGGTTTCCATCACGCCGATGGCATGCTTCGTCGGCACCGTCTGGTCGTCGAACAGCATCAGGGAAAAGCCCCCCGGCTTGAGCGCCGGCTCGCGCTCGGCGATGGTGCGGTTGATGTCGGCCACCAGATTGAGCGTGTTGACCTTGCTCTTCTTGGTCACCGCGAGGATCACCGCGGGCTGGCCGTTGCTCGACGCCAGGTTGCCGGGACGCGCACGCGCGGTTTCCACCGTCGCCAGCGCGGACAGCGGTACGGGTGCGCCCAGACTGGGCGACAGCACCGACAGCCGTGCCAGATAGTCGGCGTCGGCCTGCTGGCCGATCACCCGCACCAGCCAGTCGTCCTCGCCCACCCGCGCGCGGCCGGCAAAGGTGTCGCGGAACCAGGCGCGCACCGCGTCGGCAATCTGCGCGGCGGTCAGCCCGCGCGCAGCGGCCTCGGCCGGGGAAAACTCCACCCGCAATTCGGGGTCGCCCTGGCCAGTCGCCAGCACCCTGTCGACCCCGGGCAGACGCTCGATGTCGTCCTTGATCTGCCGCGCAGTGCGGCGCAGGCGTTCGTCGTTGGCAGGGCCGGTCAGCAGCACCATTGCCGTCGGAAAGCCGTTCGACGTGGTGAGCTCCTGCACGTCGGGCTCTTTCGCGTCGTCCGGCAGGTCGCTGTTGTACTTGTTCTGCACCAGCCGCCGCAGGTCGGTGACGTGCTTGTCGAACTGGCGTTCGGGCACCTCGCGGAAGCGCACCAGGATGATCGAGGAATTGTCGCGGCTGGTGCTGGAGACGAAACGGATGTCGGGCAGGGTGCGGATCGCCTCTTCCAGCGGGTCGGTGACCTTCTTCTCGACGTCCTCGGCCGATGCGCCCGGCAGCACCGTGTTCACCACCAGCCAGTTGAAGTTGATTTCCGGATCCTGCTCGCGCGGCATGCCGAGATAGCCCAGCACGCCGAGCAGCAGGATCACCGCGAAGGAGACATTCGCCAGCGGGTGGTTGGTGATGAAACGCGCGTACAGGTTCATGAACTCAGCGCGGGGCGACGGCCATGCCGTCCTGCAGGGCAAAGCGGCCGTCGGTGACCAGTGCGGCGTCGGCGGGCAAGGCCACGGCCGACGCCGGGCGCCCTTCCTGCGCGCCGGGCAGCGGCATGAAGCGCGCGGTCTGGCCGCTGACGACAAACACGCCGAGCCGGTCCGCGCGGCGGATCAGGAAATCCGCCGGCACGAAGGGGCGCGGGTCGCGCCAGCGCAGCACGCCGCTGCTGCCGGGCGCGGGCGCGGCCTTTGCAAAGCCGAAGCGCGCCTCGCGGGTGCGGCTGGCGGGGTTCACCGCGGGCGACACGCGCAGCAGCGTCACCGAATATTCATGGCCCTGGCTGATGAACACGGGCCTGGCCTGCGCCAGCCGGTCGGCGTCATCGGCCTGCAATTGCACCGCCAGCTGCAGGCGCGAGGTGTCCCACAGTTGTGCGATGGGGGTGCTGGGACTGGCGAGTTCGCCCACCTGCGCCAGCCGCGCCTCGACGATCGCAGGGAAGGGGCTGCGCAGCGTGCACTTGCCGACCTCGCGCTGGGCGGCGGCGCGCGCGGCGGTGTCGAGCCTGACCTCTGCCGCCACCACGGCGACCTCGGTTTTCCTCGCGTCAAGCGCATCGCCGGAGATGAAGTTTCTGGCAGCCAGGTCCGTGCTGCGCTGCAACTGCTGTTGGGCGAGCCTCAGCCGTGCCTGCGACGATTCCAGGGCGGCCTGCGCGCGCTGCGCGGCAATTTCCGTATCGGCGCAATCGAGCTGCGCCACCACCGCTCCTTTGACGATGCGCTGGCCCGGTTCCACCGGGATGCTGTCGATGCGTGCGGCGAGTTCGGCCGACAGTTTGGCGAGGTTGAGCGACACCACCTGGGCCGACGCCTCGCGCTGGGGATGGATGGCAAGTTCGGACAGCGGGCGGCTCTTGACGGCAGGCGGCGCGGCCAGCGCGGGCGCGCACAACAGGGCGAGTAAACAGGAGACGAGGCGCATGGCGGGGCAGGGAAGTGGGATGGCTGAATTGTAGCGGCTGGCCTCCCGGGGCGGTTGCGTCCCGCAACAGCGCGTCAGAACGACTCGTCGTCGAGCAGGTAACGCCATTGCCCCAGCGGCAGCTCGCCCAGCCGCACGCGGCCGATGCGCACGCGTTTCAGCCCCACCACCTTCAGCCCCACCAGTTCGCACATGCGGCGAATCTGGCGCTTGCGGCCTTCCTTCAGGATGAAGCGCAGCTGGTCGGCATTCTGCCAGCCGACCCGGGCCGGGCGCAGCTTGCGGCCGTCGAGCGAGAGGCCGTGGTTGAGCAGCGCGAGGCCCCGCTCGTCGAGCCGGCCTTCGACCCGCACCAGGTACTCCTTCTCGACGCCGGAATCGTCTCCGATCAGCTGTTTGGCGATTCGCCCGTCCTGCGTCAGCACCAGGAGGCCGGTCGAGTCGATGTCGAGCCGCCCGGCCGGCGCCAACCCCTTCAGGTGCGTCGGATGAAACGACCGCCCGGCGCGCCCGTCCTGCCACAGGGACTCGGGGCGGATCAGGGTCACGGCCGGCTGGTAGCCCGGCTCCGGCTGGCCCGACACGTAGCCGACCGGCTTGTGCAGCAGGATCGTCACCCGCTCGGCCTGGCGTGCGCTCGCCACGGCATCGAGGCGGATCGCGCAGTCGGGATCGACCTTGGTGCCGAGTTCGCTGACGCATTTGCCGTCGACGAACACCAGTCCTTTTTCGATGTAGCTGTCGGCCTCGCGGCGCGAGCACAGCCCGCGCTCGGACATCAGCTTGGAAAGGCGGACAAGCTCGGCCATCAGTGCCTCGAGAGAACGGGCTGCAGATACGTCCCGGTATGGCTGGCCGGGTTGTCGGCCACCGCCTCCGGCGTGCCTTCGGCGAGGATCATCCCGCCGCCGGCGCCGCCCTCGGGGCCAAGGTCGATCAGCCAGTCGGCGGTCTTGATGACATCCAGGTTGTGCTCGATGACGACCACGCTGTTTCCGGCGTCGCTCAAACGCTGCAGCACCTTCAGCAGCAGGTCGATGTCGGCGAAGTGCAGGCCGGTGGTGGGCTCGTCGAGGATGTAGAGGGTGCGCCCGGTGTCGCGCTTGGACAGCTCGAGCGCGAGCTTGACGCGCTGTGCCTCGCCGCCCGACAGCGTGGTGGCCGACTGGCCGAGGCGGATGTAGCCCAAGCCGACGTCGAGCAGGGTCTGCAGCTTGCGCTTGACCACCGGCACCGCGGCGAAGAATTCGTGCGCCTGCTCGATGGTCATTTCCAGCACGTCGCGGATGGTCTTGCCCTTGTAGTGCACTTCCAGCGTTTCGCGGTTGTAGCGCGCGCCGTGGCAGACGTCGCACGGTACGTAGATGTCGGGCAGGAAGTGCATCTCGACCTTGATCACGCCGTCGCCCTGGCAGGCCTCGCAGCGCCCGCCCTTGACGTTGAAGGAGAAGCGGCCCGGCCCGTAGCCGCGCGTGCGCGCTTCCGGCACCCCGGCGAACAGTTCGCGGATCGGGGTGAAGAGACCCGTATAGGTCGCCGGGTTGGAACGCGGAGTGCGGCCGATCGGCGACTGGTCGACGTTGATCACCTTGTCGAAGAATTCCAGGCCGTGGATTTCGCCGTGCGGCGCGGGCTCGGCCGACGAGCCGTACAAATGGCGTGCGACCGCGGCATAGAGCGTGTCGTTGATCAGCGTCGACTTGCCCGAGCCCGACACGCCGGTGACGCAGACGAACAGTCCGACCGGTAGCTTGAGCGTGACGTTTTTCAGGTTGTTGCCGCTGGCGTCGGTCACCACCAGCTGGCGCTCGGGGTCGGGCTGGCGGCGCTTTTTCGGGATGGCGATGCGGCGCCGGCCGGACAGATATTGCCCGGTGAGCGAGTGTTCGCTCATGCGGATCGCTTCCGGCGTGCCTTCCGCCACCACCTCGCCGCCGTGCACCCCGGCGCCGGGGCCCATGTCGACCACATAGTCGGCGGCGCGGATCGCGTCCTCGTCGTGCTCGACCACCAGCACCGAGTTGCCGATGTCGCGCAGGTGCTTCAGCGTGGCCAGCAGGCGGTCGTTGTCGCGCTGGTGCAGGCCGATCGAGGGTTCGTCCAGCACGTACATCACGCCGGTGAGGCCCGAGCCGATCTGGCTGGCGAGGCGGATGCGCTGCGACTCGCCGCCCGATAGCGTGTCGGCGGAGCGGTCGAGCGACAGGTAGTCCAGTCCGACATTGTTGAGGAAGCCGACGCGGGCAATGATTTCCTTGACGATCTTGTCGGCGATCTGGGCGCGGTGGCCCTCGAGCGTGAGCGTCTCGAAGAACGCCAGCGCCTGCTTCAGCGGCATCGCGCTGACCTGGAAAATCGGCACGCCGCCGACCATCACGTGGCGCGCCTCCTCGCGCAGCCGGGTGCCGTGGCAGGCGGGGCAGGGCTTGTTGTTCTGGTACTTGGCGAGTTCCTCGCGCACCGCCATCGAGTCGGACTCGTGGTAGCGCCGCGCCATGTTGGCGAGCACGCCCTCGAACGGGTAGCTCTTGGTGGAAAAGCCGCCGCGCGGCGCCAGCACCTGGAAGGCAACCGCCTCCTTGCCGGAACCATTGAGGATCACGTCCTGGATGCGAGGCGGCAGCGATTCCCATGGTGTGTCGAGGTCGAAGCCGTAATGCATCGCCAGGCTCTGCAGCATCATGAAGAAGAACTGGTTGCGCTTGTCCCAGCCCTTGATCGCGCCGGAGGCCAGCGACAGGTGCGGGAAGGCCACCACGCGCGCCGGATCGAAAAAGGTGATCTGGCCGAGGCCGTCGCAGGTGTTGCACGCGCCCATCGGGTTGTTGAACGAGAACAGGCGCGGCTCCAGCTCGGGCAGCGCATAGCTGCACACTGGACAGGCGAACTTGGCGGAGAACAGGTGTTCCTTGCCCGAATCCATCTCCACCGCCAGCGCGCGGCCGTCTGCGTGTCTGAGCGCGGTCTCGAAACTTTCGGCCAGGCGCTGCTTGGCGTCGGCGCGCACCTTCAGGCGATCGACCACCACCTCGATGGTGTGCTTCTTGTTCTTGTCGAGCTTGGGCACGGCGTCGATCTCGTACACCTTGCCGTCGGCCCGCACCCGCACGAAGCCCTGCGCGCGCAGTTCGGAAAAGAGCTCGATGTTCTCGCCCTTCCTGCCCACCACCAGCGGCGCCAGGATCATCAACCTGGTGTCCTCAGGCAGCGCCAGCACCGCGTCGACCATTTGCGACACCGTTTGCGCCGCCAGCGTGATGCCGTGCTCCGGGCACTGCGGGTCGCCGACGCGCGCGTACAGGAGGCGCAGGTAATCGTGGATTTCGGTGACGGTGCCGACGGTCGAGCGCGGGTTGTGGCTGGTCGCCTTCTGTTCGATCGAGATCGCCGGGGAGAGGCCCTCGATCAGGTCGACGTCCGGCTTTTCCATCAGCTGCAGGAATTGTCGCGCGTAGGCCGACAGCGATTCGACGTAGCGCCGCTGGCCCTCGGCGTAGAGCGTATCAAAGGCGAGCGAGGACTTGCCCGAACCCGACAGCCCCGTGATCACCACCAGCTTGTTGCGCGGCAGGTCGAGGTTGACGTTCTTCAGGTTGTGGGTGCGGGCGCCACGGATGCGGATGAATTCCATTGTTGGGTGCCATCGGTTAAGGCGGCGAGCGTAATTCGCAACCTGCTAATATAACGGACTTCCCGACTCAGCCGAACCCGCAGTGGCCCAGATCGACCTGTCCGAAAGCATGACCCGCGCAGAAAAGCGCGCCGCATCGGGCTTGGCGGCGATCTTCGGCCTGCGCATGCTGGGCATGTTCCTGATCTTGCCGGTGTTCGCGCTGTACGCCGAAGACCTGCCCGGCGGCGACAACCACACCCTGGTCGGCCTCGCGCTCGGCATCTACGGCCTCACCCAGGCCATCCTGATGATTCCCTTCGGCATGGCGTCCGACCGCATCGGGCGCAAGAAGGTCATCATCTTCGGCCTCATCGTATTCGCGCTCGGCAGCTTCGTCGCCGCCACCGCCACCGACATCACCTGGACCATCATTGGCCGCGCGCTGCAGGGCGCGGGCGCCATTTCCGCCGCCGTCACAGCCATGCTGGCCGACCTCACCCGCGAAGAGCACCGCACCAAGGCGATGGCGCTGGTCGGCTCCACCATCGGCATCGCCTTCGCCGTGTCGCTGGTGGCGGGGCCCGCGCTCAACCGCGTGATCGGCGTGCCGGGGATATTTGCGCTGACCGGCGTGCTCGCGCTGGCCGCCATCTGGGTGGTGAAGGTGTGGGTGCCCGATCCCGCGGACAGCCATTTCCACGCCGACGCCCAGGCCAACCCGGCGAAACTGATCGACGTGCTGAAAAACGGCCAGCTCGCGCGGCTTGACTTCGGCATCTTCGCCCTGCACGCGGCGCAGATGGCGATGTTCGTCGTGGTGCCGGTGGCGCTCAAAAACAGCGGCCTTGCCGCCGACCATCACTGGGCGGTGTATTTGCCGGTGCTGCTGGGCTCCTTCGTGCTGATGGTGCCCGGGATTATTTATGGCGAAAAGCGCGGCCAGATGAAGCCCGTCTTCATCGGTTCGGTCGCCCTGATGCTGCTGGCACAGCTGGGGCTGGCGATCGGCATCGACCATTTCTGGGGCATCGTGTGGGCGCTGTTCTTCTATTTCGTCGCCTTCAACCTGCTCGAAGCCAGCCTGCCCTCGCTGATTTCCAAGCTTGCCCCGGTGTCGGCCAAAGGCACCGCGATGGGCGTCTACAATACCGCGCAGGCGCTGGGACTGTTCTTCGGCGGCGTGTTCGGCGGCTGGCTGGCGCAGCATCACGGTTTCCAGGCGGTGTTCCTGTTTTGCGTGATCCTGATGGGCGCGTGGCTGCTGGCGAGCCTCTCGATGACGGCGCCGCCCGCGATCAAGACCCGGCTGTTTCGCGTCGGCGTGATGCCTGCGGACGAGGCTGCGCTGCTTAAAATGCAGCTGGCCGAGGTGGCGGGCGTGGTCGAGGTTGTGGTGCTGGCCGAGGAAGGCGTGGCCATGCTTAAGGTCAGCCTCAAGGGGTGGGACGAGGCCAGTGCGCGCAGCCTGCTGATGGCGGCTGCTGACGGCTAGGCAGGCCTGATAGAATCGGCAACGCACCAAGCTCAACCAATCCACTCAATTCAGGGGAAAACATGGCATCCGTCAACAAGGTCATTCTGGTCGGCAACCTGGGGCGCGACCCCGAAATGCGCTACCTGCCGAGCGGTGAGGCCGTCGCCAACCTCGCCATCGCCACCACCGACAAATACAAGGACAAGACCGGCCAGATGGTCGAGCAGACCGAATGGCATCGCGTCAGCTTCTTCGGCCGCACTGCCGAAGTCTGCGGCCAGTATCTGAAAAAGGGCAGCCAGGTCTACGTCGAAGGCAGCATCCGGACCCGCAAGTACACCGACAAGGAAGGCATCGAAAAATACGCCACCGAGATTCGCGGCGACCGCATGCAGATGCTGGGCAGCAAGGGCGGCGGCATGGCCGACATGGACGACGGCGGCTTCAACCAGTCCGCCCCGCGCAGCCAGCCGCGCGGCAATACCCAAACGGCGGGCGCAAGCACCCCGGCCGCTGCGCAGCGCCCGGCCAGCAGCGGCTTCGACGACATGGACGACGATATTCCGTTCTAGCGGAACGGCGCGTGAGCCGTCAAATCACACGAATTTAATTAATAAGAAAACGGAGAGGGGCCGGCGCGCACTGTGCGCCACATCGGTGACCAGGGAACCACACGACAACTGCGGTGTGTTGGCGCGCGCGCTGGTGCTGGGCGCCGCGCTGGCATGCCCGCACGCCGCGCAGGCAGCCATCACCGAAGCCGATTTTCTCGACGACCTGCCGGTGGTGCTGTCGGCGTCGCGCCTGTCGCAGCCGTTGAACGAGGCGCCTGCCGCCGTCACGATCATCGACCGGGACATGATCCGCGCGTCGGGCTTCCGCGATATTCCCGATCTGCTGCGCCTGGTGCCGGGGTTTTCGGTGGCCTATTCCCGCGACAACACCTGGGGGGTGGGCTATCACGGTGTGGTCGACGCGTTCTCGCGGCGCTTTCAGGTACTGGTGGACGGGCGCTCGATCTACAGCGCGGCCTTCGGCGCCGTGCAGTGGCAGGAACTGCCGCTGTCGATCGACGACATCGAGCGCATCGAGGTGGTGCGCGGGCCCAACGCTGCGACTTACGGCGCAAATGCCTTTTTTGCCGTCATCAACATCATCACCAAGGAAGCCGTTCAGGTGCCGGGCACCTTCGCCTCCCTGCAAGTCGGCGGGCATGGCATGGCGGGGCTGACCCTGCGGCACGGCGGCGGAACGGGGGATATGAACTACCGGCTGACCTTTTCGGCGCAGAATCGCGACCGTTTCGGGAAGGACACGTTCGACAAAATCCCGCCGCAGCCGCTCACCTTGTTCGAGGAAACGCGCACCTATCTGGTGAACGGCCGGGCGGACTACCGGCTGTCGGCCAGCGACGAGGTCTCGGCGCAGTTCGGCCTGGCTGTCGGCGACTGGCGGGCAGGCCGCCTGCTGGACCCGCCCGACCCGGAACATTATCTGGAGCCGCGGCAGCAGGATGTCAGCAATGCCTATGTCCAGCTCAAGTTCCGGCGCGTGCTCGGCGTCGACGACGAATGGTCGCTGCAGTTCTATCACAGCCGTCACGAGAACGATGCGCCGAGCAGTCTGGATGTATTTGGCTTGACCGTCATGGGCGACCAGGATGCGCTGCAAACGCGCACCAGCCTGGAGCTCCAGGCCAGCTCGCGGCTCGCACCCACGCTGCGCATGGCCTGGGGCGCCGAGGTGCGGCGCGAGACGGTGCAGAGTCCCCTGTATTTCGACACCCACGACACCCGGCAGGGCGTGCTGGGGCGCGTCAATGCCAATCTGGAATGGCGCGTCCGCCCCAATCTGCTGCTGCAGGGCGGGACGATGCTGGAGCACCACTACTACGCCGGCTTCGAAGTTTCGCCGCGCGTTGCGATGAATTACGATTTTGCGCCCGGCCACACCCTGCGCCTCAATGTGTCCCAGGCCTATCGCACGCCGACCTTCCTGGAGCAGGACGGCCAAATTGTTTATCGCAGCACCACCGGGGTGCCTGTCTTTGTCGTTGGTATCACCCCCAACGACCTGCGGTCAGAACGCATCCGCTCGCATGAAGTCGGCTACGTCGGCCACTACCGGCCCTGGCAGTTGCAGGTGGATGCCAAGCTGTTTTACGACCGCATGGATCATTACATCGGCAGCGACACGGTTGCAGGGGTGATCCAGCCCCAGAACAGCAGCGGTCTCACATTGCGTGGCGGCGATCTGCAGTTGAACTGGCAGCCGACGCATGCATTCCGCCTGTCAGCCCAGTATGCCCGGGTGTACACCTCGGTCAGTTCCGAGCTTGACCTGCTGGACGACGACGTCAAGGATTCCGCGCCGCGGGACAATTTCAGCCTGCTGGCACGCCATGACCTGGGGCAGGGCTGGACGGCGAGCGCGGGCGTCTACTATTCGGGCCGCATGATCTGGCTGAACGGTGGCGATCCGACCGCGGCCTTCACCCGCGTCGATGCGCGCCTGGCGCGTCGCTGGATATGGCAGGGGACCGAGGTGGAAGCCGCCGTGGTGGGGCAGAACCTGGGCGGGGACTACAGCGAATTTCGTCCGGAAAATCGTTTCAGCCGCCGCGTCTACGGCAGCCTGAGTCTCGGCTGGTGATAGGGGGCGTATGCCGTAAGGCAGAGCCCCGCCAAGTGTTTGTTTGCTGGAACGGCGCCTCAAGTTCGCTGGACGGTTGGCCGTAAAGCATGGGTTTGTGTCAAACCATGCGGAGCGTGGCCGGGGCGCGCAGCGCCGGCATGAAGTGATCGTGAGTCGAAACCCATCAACCACATTCCGAGTGCTGGGGAAGATGCTTCTGCTGGGGGGCGCCCTGGCATGGCCGGACCGGGCGCCGGCTGCGGTCACCGAAGCCGATTTTCTAGACGAACTGCCCGTCGTCCTGTCGGTGTCGCGCCTTTCGCAGCCGGTAAGCGAAGCGCCGGCCGCCGTCACCATCATCGACCGGGACATGATCCGCGCGTCGGGTTTTCGCGATATCCCCGATCTGCTGCGCCTGGTGCCGGGATTCTCGGTCGCCTACACCCGCGATAACACCTGGGCGGCCGGCTATCATGGCCTGGGTGACGCGTTTTCGCGCCGTTTCCAGGTGCTGGTGGATGGCCGCTCGATTTACAGTCCCCACTACGGCGCGGTGTACTGGGCCGATCTGCCGCTTTCCATCGACGACATCGAGCGCATCGAAGTGGTACGCGGGCCCAATGCCGCGATCCACGGCGCAAACGCCTTTGCGGCGGTCATCAACATCATCACCAAGGCGGCGGCGCAGGTGCCGGGCGAATCCGTCTCGCTGCAGCTTGGCGAGCAGGACATGCGGGGATTGACGGTCCGCCACGGCGGCGGGGAGGGCGCCTTGCGCTACCGGCTCACCGCATCGGCCCAGCAGCGGGATCGCTTCGAACGGGATGTAACCCATAAAACCGCCTGGGATAACGGGCAATATTTCGAAGCGGGCAAAACCTACTTCGTCAACGGGCGCATGGACTGGCAGGTGTCTTCGAATTCCGATGTGATGGCGCAGTTCGGCCTGTCGCAGGGCGACTGGAACGCGGGCAGACGGGCTGACGACCCGGCCAATCCGTTTCCCTTGATCGAGCCGCGCGAGCAGGACGCGCGCGCGCTCTATCTGCAACTCGCGTATCACAAGGTGGAATCCGCGCGCCGGGAGTGGCGAGTGCAGGCCTACTACGCCCGCAATCGTTTCGACGCCGATGCGCGGGCGGATTTGACGTCGATCGACCCCGATTACGGGATGGTGAGCGTGAATCAATATCTGCTGCAGACGCGAAGCAATATCGAGCTGCAGGTGAACGAGCAATGGTGGCCCAACTTGCGTGGCGTATGGGGGGGCGAAGTACGGCAGGAGACCGTCTACAGTCCCCAGAACTACAACACCGGCAAGACCCGGAGCGGGGTGCTTGCGCGCGCGTTCGGCAATCTGGAATGGCGCCCGGATGATCGCGTGTTGCTGCAGGGCGGGGCGATGCTGGAACACCATTATTTTACGGGCACCGACGTTTCGCCGCGTGCCGCGGTCAACTTCACCCTGACCCCGGGGCATGTCGTCCGGCTGGGGGTGTCGCGCGCCTACCGGTCGCCGACCTTCTATGAGGAGAAGGGCAACCAGGTTTTAATGAGGGAATCCGGGACGCCGTCCGATGTGGTGACGGTGCTGTCCGGCGGCCTTGACCCCGAGCGCGTCCTGTCGCGCGAGATCGGCTACGTCGGGCACTGGCCTGTCTTGCGGCTTGAACTGGATGCGCGGCTGTATCGGGATCACATCGACCGGTTTATCGGTCTGGTCCGGGTCGACAACACGTTCGATGTGGCCGGCACCTTCCAGCCCAAGGTGTACACGTTTGCCAATATCGGCGCCATCGATTCGCAGGGCGGAGAGCTACAGTTGCGCTGGCGGCCGGGCCAGGCGCTGGATTTGAGTGCGCACTATGCGCGGGTCTTCCTGAGAGCCGCCACATCGGATGTCAAATTCAACAAGGATATCCCGCTGTCCGCGCCGCGCAATAGCTGGGGGCTGCTCGCCAGCTACCGTCTGGGTAACGGCTGGGAGACCAGCGTGTTTGTCCAGCGCAGCGACGCCCAGAAATGGCTGACCGAAGGCGACATCACGCAAGACTTCACCCGGGTTGACGCGCGCCTGGCGCACCGCTGGAGCTGGCGGGGGCACGAGGTCGAGGCGGCCCTGGTGGGACAGAATCTGGGCCAGGATTACGCCGAGTTCCGTGATACCAATGTCTTCAGCCGCCGTGTGTACGGCAGCTTCAGTCTCGGTTGGTGATCGGCACGGCGCCGACCGCTTGGGGACTTGCGCCCGCCCGGGTATAATTCCGCAACTTCTTGATTTATCGGAGCGAATTATGCCGATTTATGCTTACAAATGTGCCTCCTGCGGCTATGCCCAGGACGAAATGCAGAAAGTGTCCGATGCGCCGCTCTCCGTGTGCCCGTCGTGCGGCAAGGCCGATTACGCCAAGCAGGTGACGGCGGCCGGCTTCGCGTTGAAGGGCACCGGCTGGTATGCCACCGACTTCAAGGGCGGCAGCAAGCCGGCCGAAACCAAGCCGGACGCTCCCTCGGCTGCCTGCGGCACGGGCGCCTGTCCGGCCTGCAACTGACGGCTGCGACGCAAGCGGGAAGCGGGAAGCGGGCGGTGCAAGCTGCCCGCTTCTTTGTTTTTATTTGACTCACGATGAAACGCTATTTCATTACCGGACTGCTGATCTGGGTGCCGCTGGGGATCACCCTGTGGGTGCTCGACCTGCTGATCGGCGCCCTGGACCAGAGTCTCACGGTGCTGCCGCTCGAATGGCAGCCGGAGGCCTTTATCGGCATGCGGATTCCCGGCCTCGGCGTTATCCTGACGCTGCTGGTGATCGTGCTTACCGGCGTGTTCGGCGCCAACTTCTTCGGCCAGAAAGTCATCGACTTCTGGGAGCGCCAGCTGATCCGCATCCCGGTGGTCAAAACCATCTACGGCAGCGTCAAGCAGGTGTCCGATACCCTGCTGTCGGGCAACGGCCATGCGTTCAGAAAAGTCCTGCTGGTACGCTACCCGCATCCGCAGGCGTGGTCGCTGGCGTTTCAGACCAATGTGCCGGACGAGGTGGCGCGCGTGCTGCCGGACGAACATGTGGCCGTGTTCATCCCCACCACGCCGAGCCCGGTCAACGGTTTTTATTTTTATGTGAAAAAGAGCGAGGTCGTCGAGCTGAACGTGCCGGTCGATCGCGCGCTGAAATACATCGTCTCGATGGGCGTCGCTTCGGGCGAATCGCGCCCCGGCATTCAATAGGAAACAAACAGCATGCGTACTCATTACTGCGGTGCCGTCACCGCCGCCGACATCGGCAACACCGTCACCCTGTGCGGCTGGGCGCACCGCCGGCGCGACCATGGCGGCGTGATCTTCATCGACCTGCGCGACCGCGAAGGCATGATGCAGGTGGTGATCGACCCTGACACGCCCGAGGCATTCAAGCTGGCCGAAGACGTGCGTTCCGAGTTCGTGCTGAAAATCGAGGGACTGGTGCGGCCGCGTCCCGCCGGCACCGAAAACCCCAACATGAGCACCGGCATGGTCGAGCTGCTGACCAAAAAGCTGGAAGTGCTGAACCCCTCGCTGACGCCGCCGTTCCAGATCGACGACGACACCATCAACGAAAACATCCGCCTGCAGTACCGCTATCTCGACCTGCGCCGCGAGCCGATGCAGAAGAACCTCAGGCTGCGCTATCGCGTCTCCAAGCTCATGCGCGACTACCTCGACGCGCATGGCTTCATGGAAGTCGAAACCCCGATGCTGACGCGCTCCACCCCGGAAGGCGCGCGCGACTACCTGGTGCCCTCCCGCGTGCACGACGGCATGTTCTACGCGCTGCCGCAGTCGCCGCAGCTGTTCAAGCAGCTCCTGATGGTGGCCGGCGTCGACCGCTACTTCCAGATCACCAAGTGCTTCCGCGACGAGGACCTGCGCGCCGACCGCCAGCCCGAGTTCACGCAAGTGGATTTGGAGACCTCGTTCATGGGCGAGGAGGAGATCATGAACCTCGTCGAGGGCATGGTCCGCGACATGATGAAGCGTGCGCAGGACATCGACCTGCCCGCCGTCTTCCCGCGCATGACCTACGCCGAGGCGATGAACCGCTACGGCTCCGACAAGCCCGACCTGCGGGTGACGCTGGAAATCGTCGATGTGGGCGATGTGATGAAGGACGTCGCGTTCAAGGTCTTCTCGGGCCCGGCCAACGATCCGAAAGGCCGCGTCGCCGCGCTGCGCATCCCCGGCGGGGCGGCGCTCTCGCGCGGCGAAATCGACGGCTACACCGAATTCGTCAAGATCTACGGCGCCAGGGGTCTCGCCTACATCAAGGTCAACGATGTCACGCAACTCAACGAATCCGGCCTGCAGTCGCCCATCGTCAAAAACCTGTCCGAAGCTGCGCTTGCCGCAGTGATCGAACGCACCGGCGCGCAAAACGGCGACTTGATTTTCTTCGGTGCCGACCGCGCCAAGGTGGTGAACGATGCGCTTGGCGCGCTGCGCCTCAAGATCGGCCACGAGAAAGGCCACCTCGACGGCCGCGCCTGGGCGCCGCTGTGGGTGGTCGACTTCCCCATGTTCGAGTACAACGAGGACGAAAACCGCTGGGACGCGCTGCACCATCCCTTCACCGCGCCCAAGGACGGCCACGAGGACTGGCTTGCCACCGATCCCGGCCGCTGCCTGTCCAAGGCCTACGACATGGTGCTGAACGGCTGGGAAGTCGGCGGCGGCTCGGTGCGTATCCATCGCGAGAACGTGCAGGAGAAGGTGTTCGCCGCACTGAACATCGGTCAGGAAGAGCGCCGCGAGAAATTCGGCTTCCTGCTCGACGCCCTGCAGTACGGCGCGCCGCCCCACGGCGGCCTGGCGTTCGGCCTCGATCGCCTGGTCACCCTGATGACCGGCGCCGAGTCGATCCGCGACGTCATCGCCTTCCCCAAGACCCAGCGCGCTTCCTGCCTCATGACCAACGCCCCCAACGTGGTCGACGACAAGCAGCTGCG
Source organism: uncultured Gammaproteobacteria bacterium (assembly GCA_947085345.1). Classification (GTDB taxonomy): domain Bacteria; phylum Pseudomonadota; class Gammaproteobacteria; order Burkholderiales; family Thiobacillaceae; genus Thiobacillus. The sequence continues at coordinate 33,129 of CAMTWC010000008.1, forward strand.
CGAGCTGCATATTCGTTTGCGCAATGCGCCGGCAGCGGATAAGGCGGCTTGAACTTTTTTTCCGCGAAGGATGCGAAGAAACGCGAAGGAAGCCCCAATGACGGCGTGGGGCGGGTTCCGATCCTCTTCGCGTTTCTTCGCGCACCTCGCGGATAAAGGATTTTGAAATGAAATTCGCCGACACCCTGAAGACCCTGCCCGAATTCGCGGGTGAAAAACTGCTGCTGACCGACGCTGCGGGCGCCGAGGTGGCGACCATCGCCAATGCGCCCGGCACCGCCGGTTCGTTCCGGGTGTATGCGCATCTCGCGCAGCAATACGGCGCGATCGACGCCGAGGCTGCCGCCGAGGGCCTGGCGATATTCGCCGAGCACACCGGGGACGCCAGCACGCATCCTGGAAAGCATCCCAACATCGACCGCCTGATCGCCATCCTGACGACGGGCACCCCGCTCAACGCGCGCATCATTTGACCGCACACAAGATACCCGTCTCGGTGCTGGTCGTCATTTATACGGCGGACGGCCAGGTATTGCTGATGGAGCGCGCCGACGCGCCGGGCTTCTGGCAGTCGGTCACCGGCTCGCAGGACGCAGGCGAAACGCTCGAACAGACCGCGATCCGCGAGGTGCGCGAGGAAACCGGGCTCGACGCCACGCAATTCGAACTGACGCCATGGGACCTTTCAACCCGCTACGAGATCTACGAACGCTGGCGCCACCGCTACGCGCCCGGCGTGACGCACAACACCGAGCACGCGTTCGGCCTGAAACTGCCCGCGCCGCTGCCGGTCACGTGCGCCCCGCGCGAGCATCTGCGCTACGCGTGGCTGCCGTGGAAAACGGCCGCCGAACGCTGCTTCTCGCCCAGCAATGCGGATGCGATTCGCCTGTTGCCCGCACGCATATAATTGGACGATGCGTATTCTTCAAGAACACATTTCGTCATTCCGGCGGAAGCCGGAATCCAGCCATTTAACTGGACACCGGCTTTCGCCGGTGTGACGGGTTTTTTAAGGACGCCCGCATGACTTCCCCGCTGCACATCGCCAGCTACAACATCCACAAGGGCCTGTCGCAATTCAACCGGCGCCTGACCGTGCACGAACTGCGCGAGCGCCTCGGATCGCTGGGAACCGACATCGTCTTCCTGCAGGAAGTGCAGGGCAGCCACGGCCTGCGCGCCAGCCGCTTCCAGCACTGGCCGGGGCGGCCGCAGACCGAGTTCCTGGCGGGGCAGATCTACACCGACTTCGCCTACGGCAAGAACTGCGTCTACGACACCGGCCACCACGGCAACGCCATCCTGTCGCGCTACAAAATCCTCAACTGGGAAAACGAGGACATTTCCGCCCACGCCTTCGAGAGCCGCGGCATGCTGCACTGCGAAATCGAGGTGCCCGGCATGGCCACGCCGGTGCATTGCATCAACGTGCATCTGGGGCTGACCGAACGCGGGCGCAAACGCCAGCTGGCGATGATCGTCGCGCGCGTGCGCAAGATGGTGCCGGACAATGCGCCGCTGATCCTGGCGGGCGACTTCAACGACTGGCAGGTGCGCGTCGGGCGCTATTTCCAGGACGAGCTGGGGCTGGCCGAGGTGTTCGAGGCGCACCATGGCAAGGCAGCACGCAGTTACCCGTCTTTCCTGCCCATGTTTCAGCTCGATCGCATCTATGTGCGGCGTTTCAGCATCGTGGCCGCGCACGTCCATACCGGCAACGCCTGGCACCGTATTTCCGATCACGCCGCCCTCACCGCCAAGCTCAGCCCGGCTTGATGAGCGCGCGCAGCCGCCTGTCCAAATTATTCTTTCGTGGCGTCGAGCCGGTTTCCGGCAACCAGCTGCGCCTGCTGCAGGGTGGCGCCGAATTCTTCCCGGCGCTGATCGCGGCGATCGATGCCGCGCGCATCGAAATTCACCTCGAAACCTATATCTTCAATGCCGACCCCACTGCCGAGAGCGTGCGCGACGCGCTGATGCGCGCCGCGCGGCGCGGCGTGAGGGTGCGGCTGCTAATCGATGGCGTCGGCTCGCGTGAGCTGCCGGCCGCCTGGCTGCAGGCGCTGAAGACCGCAGGCGTCAGCGTGCTGATCTACCGGCCGCTGGTGGGCCGCTGGCGCTCCAATCCCCTCAGCCTGCGGCGGCTGCACCGCAAGCTGGCGGTCATCGATGCGCGCATCGCCTTCATCGGCGGCATGAACCTCATCGACGACTTCGAGCCGGTGCGTTTCGCCGCGCCGCGGCTCGATTTCAGCGTCGAGCTGCAGGGGCCGCTGCTTGCCGGCATCCACAGACACGTGCGCCGCCTGTGGCGGCTGGTGGAATTGACGCAACTGCGCGCCAGCGACAGCAAGCCGCCGCCGATCCGGCCCTCATGGCCGACCGACGGCCGCGTGCGCGCCGCCTTCGTGGTGCGCGACAACTTTGCCCACCGCCGCGACATCGAGCGCGTCTACCTCGCCGCGCTGGCGCTGGCGCGCGACGAAATCCTCATCGCCAACGCCTATTTCCTGCCCGGCCGGCGCTTCAGGAAACTGCTGAAGAAAGCCGCCGCGCGCGGCGTGCGGGTGCAGCTGCTGGTGCAGGGCCACACCGACCATCCCTTTTTCCAGGCCGCCGCGCGCGCCCTCTACCGCGACCTGCTCGCAGCCGGCGTGGCCATTCACGAATACCAGGCCAGCGAGCTGCACGCCAAGGTGGCCGTGGTCGACGGCCACTGGGCCACGGTCGGCTCCAGCAACATCGATCCCTTCAGCCTGCTGCTCGCGCGCGAGGCCAACATCGTCGTCGACGATGCGGACTTCGCGCGCGACCTGCGCCAGCGCCTGCACCTGGCCCTCAGCCAGTCCACCGCACTTGATGCCACCAACTGGCAGCATCGCGCCTGGCCCCGCCGCATGCTGTCGTGGCTGGCCTACAGTGGCGTGCGCGTGATGCTCGGCTTGCTGGGAGCAGGGCGCTGGGCGTGATGCTCGGGGGGGGGGCTGATGTGCCCCCTCCTGCTGCGCCAAAAGGGACCTGGCCAAGCTGGACAGGCAAATCGCTCGACGCATCACGGCCTTTTTGCGTGAGCGCGTAGCCGTACTGGACGACCCGCGCAGGAGCGCCAGAAATGGTGTCTGACCCGAATGGCACTTACTTAAGCCGAAATTGGCTGGGAAGCCCTATGTAAGTCATTGAAACTATGAAGGAGGCTGACGGCCGGGCAAACTGCAGGTCCTAC
>CAMTWC010000009.1:0-24965 GCA_947085345.1 uncultured Gammaproteobacteria bacterium
CCGGGGCGGCAGGCAGGATGCCTTCCACTTCGTTGTGCACGCGGGCGATGATGTGGGCGGCAACCAGGCCGTCACCCACGCGTTCGCATGCATCGGCACCCGCGCGAACGGCTGCGTTGACCGCGCCGGTCTCGCCGCGCACCAGCACGGTCACATAACCACCACCAACGAACTGACGGCCTACCAGACGCACTTCTGCGGCCTTGGTCATGGCGTCAGCCGCCTCAATCGCGGGAACCAGTCCGCGGGTTTCGATCATGCCAAGGGCAATTCCAGTCACGCTAGCCATTACTCATCTCCTAAATTCAAAGCTTACTGCCAAGTTGAAACATCAACGTTTAAAACCATCAGGCGCTCGGCGCGGTCGGCAGGATGCCTTCGACTTCGCCATGCACGCGGGCGATGATATGGGCGGCAACCAGGCCGTCACCCACGCGTTCGCATGCATCGGCACCGGCGCGAACGGCTGCGTTGACCGCACCGGTCTCGCCGCGAACCAGCACGGTCACATAGCCGCCACCCACAAACTGACGACCGATCAGACGCACGTCGGCGGCCTTGGTCATGGCGTCGGCCGCCTCAATCGCGGGAACCAGACCACGGGTTTCGATCATGCCCAGCGCAATACCCATACGTTCAGCCATTTTGTTACTCCTTTATCACAAAAGTTAAAATGAAATTCTTACTGCTCAAATCCAAGGGCAATCGCGTCAATCACGCCTTCCCTTGCCCCTACACATAAAACCTACTGTTCCCAATTGTCGATGATTCCGCATATCGTCAAATCGGTTATGACGTCCGGATCCGGCATTGCCCACCGCGCTGCGCTGCCACTGGCAGTAAACACCCACTTTCCAATCGGCACCCCAACCGGGTCTGTCGCCACCAGCAACCCCCCCGCCTGGTTCTCCAGCACCCGCAGGGATGCTGTCTTCAAGCCAGGTACCCGCCGGGTGCACACCAGTTCATCCTTGACGAGCATGATCTCCATCAGGCGCTGTCGCCCGGCCAGTGATCGATGATCCCGACTATGGTCAGGTCAGAGGGAAACTCCTTGCTGCCCGCCGCCTCGCGCGCTGCTGACGATCCGACGCAGATGACCCAGTCGCCGGGAATGCACCCCACCGCGTCAACCGCGACACTGCGCGTACCGCCTTCTTTTTCCTGCACCACCAGCAGCGGACGGTGACCGAATCCGTTGATCCGGTTCGTCGATACCAGCGTTTTTTCGACTTTCATGATTCTCATAGGGCTGCCTCAGCGACTCTTTCCGCTCAATGTCCCGTTTGCTGAACAACATCTTCGATAAACGTGCAGCGTTCGCTGCCTTCGTGATCGCTTAACGCCATCTGGCAATGCAGCATGCCCTGCGCGTGCAATTGCGGATAGCGATCCTGGATAGCCGCCTGCACGCGCTTGCATCGTGCAACTGCACGCTCGCGCGCACCCGGCACGCGCGATGAATAATGGAAATGCACCAGCACGGGAACAGCCAACCCACGTTTGACGTTCAACCCCGAAAAAATCTTGATCCCCACGTCCATGTCGGGCGCGCCTTCCTCGACCGTGTCGAGATGGGCGTAATAATATTTGTTGCGCATCTGCACATAATTCGTGGCCTCGCCCGCGCAGATAAATGCCTCATCATGACCGATGACCGTATAGCGCCCTTCATGATGCTGGATCACATACTCGATCTGCGACAGGTTGGCTTCCAGCAGGCGCGCAATCAACTTGCGCATGCCCGGCTGCAATCCACAGTTCTTCTCGGCGCTGGCGATCGCCCGGGCGATGGCGTCGCGCGCGTCCTGCGCGCCCATGCCCAGCGTGTCGTGAAACAAGGTCGCGCTCTCGACATAACGCATCGGGCAATTGCCACTTTCGCTATCGGGCAGATGCACCCGGATCGCATCGGTATCCGTGTCCATGCCGATCAGCAGGGTGTCGGGTGCCGCGCCCCTGCCGTAGGTGTTCTCTATGGCCGCACGCAATTCGGCCAGCCGCTCGGCTGCCTCCTGCGTGGCCAGCGCGTCATTGCTGCCGTGCGCTGCGCAGCCCTGCTGGCAGGGGTTCGAGGTGCTGTAGTGGTACACCGCGATCTTCAGATAATTGCCACTCTCGCCACCAGGCATGCCGCCAGACAGCCGCTCCAGCTCGCGATGCGTCCAATCGGCCACATCACCCTCGACGTCGAACAGCGCCCCGGCGTATGCCTTGACGTACACCGCATCGTTCGGCGCCATGCGGAACACAAATGGCAACAGGCCTTGCAGACGGCCGTCCGAACACGGGCTGACATCCACCGTGTGATAGCCGCACGACCGGATGAACGCGGCGTCGATCAGCATCCGTTCGCGCCAAGGCTGCTGGTCGGCCTCGGCCATGTCGATGCACTCCTTGAAGCTGCGGAAAATGCAGTAGGAGTGCAGAGCCCGCAGGTCGAGTCCGGTAGCCCAGGCATTTTCCAGCAGGCCCAAGGGCAGCGTGTAGCCGAGCTTGTCTTGCGCAACGCGCTGGGCACGTGCCACAAAGTCCAGCTCGTGCTGGAAGGCCGACAGGGTTTTCAGTGTATCGACGATGGGCGAGAAGCGGCCGCGCACCTGTTTTTCATACGTATACAGGCGGCGATTCAGCTCCTGATCGACCAGCGCATGCTCGCAGGGCTGATCCGCGCCGATGACGCACGCCGGATTGGCGGGCGCCCCCGCACCTTGCTGGACGTATCCGGCAGTGCGCATGGCAGCGAGTCGTTTACGCGTATTCACGGGTCAATCCTCAGCCGCGCGCGCCGCCCGACAGGGTCACCAGCGAACCCTTGCCCGAGTTGCCTGACGAGCCCGTGATGCGGCTGTCCGGCACGGCCGGATGCTCGACCTCTCGGAAGCGTTGGGCATTCATCCCCATGCCACGCGGATTGCCGCGCTCGGACAGATTACGCGTCAGGCTCGACGCGCCCTCGGTGCCGGTCACCCGGCTCAGGGCATTCCAGGTATCGCCGGTAATCGGCCGACCCGCCTGACTGCCTTCGCCCGTGAGGCGGCTTGCAGCCGAGACGAATTCTGCTTGCGCGGCTTGTGTCGGCGCGGCATCGCGGTGACGGAATTCCGGCGTACCGGTGATGAGGCCGCTCGCCTTGTTGCTCGGACCGGTGATGCGCTCGCTGGTGTACACCGAGCCGGTCACGTCATTGAATAGCTTCTGCCGGGCTGCGCGCGCCGGGGAGACGATGCTGAAATCCAGCGGCGCCGGTGCACGCGCGGTCTCCACCCACGCGCTTGCTCGCGAAACGAATCGGCCGCTGGTTGCGCATTGCGTAGCGGCGTTGTCGGCGCCGACATACGGCGTGCCGCTCACCACTTCACAGGCGCCGCGTTCGTCGCCCGTCATCACCGAGCCGCCCGCTCCCGGACGGTCACCGGTCACCGCAGCGGCGGGAATCGCCGCGCTCGAGCGAATACGGTCTTCCTGGGCTTGCAGCGCAGGAGCTTCACAAAAACCCTTGTACTGGCCACGGCCGATATACGGTGTGCCGCTGATCGGCGAACAACCGCCAGGCTCATCGCCGGTGACGTGGGCCGAGCGACCGACATAGGTGCCGGTAACGGACTGTCCACGCCAGGTTTGATCGATTGCAACCTTGGCTACGGGCGCAACCGGGGTGCTGACAGCGCAAACAGCCTGCTGCTGGTCCGCGCCGATATATTCGGTACCGGTGACGGACTTGCACCCACCCATCTCGTCACCGGTTACCTTTGGGCTGCGGCCAAGCTCCGTGCCGGTCAGGGTGCGGCCAGCCAGCGTTTGCATCAAAGCGACCTTTTGCGGTGCAGCGGTATCGCACAGTGCGCCAAAGCTTCCGGACGTGTAGTACTGCGATCCCGAAATGCTGCGGCAGGAACCGGGTTCATCGCCGGTAACCTTGGCAGAACGCCCGACTTCAGTGCCGGATACCGGCTGATTGCCGCACGACGACATCACGCTCACCTTGCGCGGCGCTTGCGGCGCAACCGTGCTGCAAACATTCTCGAACTGTTCAAGCGCGAGATATTCGGTGCCGGTGATGCCGCGGCATGCGCCGGTTTCATCACCAGTGATCTTCGCGGCATGGCCAACTGCGGTGCCGGTCACGGCCTTGCCGTGGCTGGTATGCGTCAGCGCCACTTTTTGCGGCGCCCCGTCCGCGCTGACCGGGAGCGCGTAGCCCGTGCCCGTAACGGCGCGGCCGGCTCCCGGCTCGTCGCCGGTCACTTTTTCCGAATGCCCGACCTGCGTGCCTGTGACAGGCTTGCCCTTGGCGGTATTGCCAACCCCAACTTTGGCGGGAGCCGGCGCGGGCCGGGCGTCGCAAAATTCGTCGTACCGCTCGGCGGCCAGATATTCGGTGCCGGTAATCCCACGGCACGCACCCGGCTCATCGCCTGTTACCTTGGTGGAACGGCCCACTTCAGTGCCGGTGACCTTGTGTTCGCGCACCGTGTTCGTGACAGCGACCTTGCTCGGCGCGGGCGCCGGGCGCGCGCTGCACAGCGTGTCGTACTGCTCGGCACCGATGTATTCGGTGCCCGTAATCGCCCGGCAAGACCCCGGCTCATTGCCGGTTACTTTCTTGCTGCGCTCAACCATCGTGCCGGTCACACCATGACCCGACAGGGTGTGGCCTTCCTCGACCTTGGCCGGAGCCGGCGTGGCCACACGGGCACGCATGCGGCCCGCGGGACGGGCGTCATTACTGACCTTGGTGCTGCCAGCCAGCGATTGCACCATGCGGCGCTGCATGGCTTTTTGACGACCGGTTGCACCCTTGGCGATGGCCGCCTGCCAGTCCTGGCCCGGCAGGGTGGACGCGATTTTGGTCGCTTGCGCCACGCGCTTCAACCCGGCTTTGCCATCCTGCGACAGCGCTGCGCGACGTGCGCGCGCCAATGCGCGGCCAGTCGGCTCAATGGCTCTTTTCAGTACGTCCGGGGCAGAAGACACCGCTGCAGCCGGCATCATGCCAACCGAAGCTTCTTTATCAGCTTGTTTATCACCACAGCCGCCCTTGGTGCCGTTGCACCCGCAACCACAAGCTTTGGCCGGCACTTCAACCACGGCAGCCGGTGCGAAAGCTGCATCAGCCTGCGGTTTCTGGCGCACACGGCCGCAGGGCCGCGAGGCGGCTGGCTGCAGCGCAGCCTTGCCCGACGTGCTCAGCGCTTCGCGACGCGCACGGCTGGCATTGCGGCCATTGGAAGCAACAGCCGCCCTGGCTTGAGCCATGATTTCCGCATCATCGGACACCGGTACGGCAGACGCCCTGCTCAGGGCTGGCGCAGCGGCCGCGGCCGGGCAGACGCGTGACGCAGCCGGCTTGGCCGACATGACAGACGCCGTTTTCGTGACGCCGGTCTTGCCGTGCAAAGCCATCGCCTTTCGGCGCTTCAAAGCCAGCTCGCGCCCGGAAAGGGTGGCGGTGGCCGTGCTGTCGGTGGTTAGTGTCATCACTTACCTCGAATTTAACGGGTTTGTTGAGGTCGCAACTACGCGAACGGAAAGTTCCGCAACCGCGACCTCAGCAAACAGAAGCTGAAATGCAATCATCCTGCTCAGCGCCGATGCCTGCGCACCGGCACTGATTTGCTTTTTAGCGATACACCACGAAGGACATGCCCTGACTCTGCGCGTAGTTGTCATAGGCAACAAAACGCACCAGATGGTCGGGGAATTCGCGGTGGCAAGCGTCCAGCTCGGCCAGCACGGTGTCGATCGACTGCTCGCCGAACATCGGCAGCTTCCACATGTACCAGTAGTTCACGCGGGCGGTGGTGCCCTTCTCGGTGTGCTCGACCGCGGGGTTCCAGCCTTGGCTAATGCAGTAGGCGATCTGGCGACGCACCTGGTCGGCGGTCATGGTGGGCAGATACGAGAAGGTTTCGTATTTCTTGGTGGCTTTGTAGGCTTGAACGGCCATTTCAGTTTCCTTTCTGTGTCAGGGGTCCGGGGCCAGGGGCCAGGGTTGCCGTGCGGCCATGCCGCGCTTTTCCCTGATCCCTGAATCCTGCTCCCTACAAAATTACTTGTTCGCGATGTCCAGCTTGTCGACGGTGTCGAACTCGAACTTGATCTCTTTCCACGTTTCCATGGCGATCTTGAGTTCGGGCGAGTGCTGGGCGGCGGCAGTGAGAATCTCCTTGCCTTCCTTTTCCAGCTGACGGCCTTCGTTACGCGCCTGAACACAGGCCTCCAGCGCAACGCGGTTCGCGCAGGCACCGGCCGCATTGCCCCAGGGGTGGCCCAGCGTGCCGCCACCGAACTGCAGCACGGAGTCGTCGCCGAAGATGGTAACCAGTGCGGGCATGTGCCACACGTGGATACCGCCGGACGCAACCGCAAAGGCGCCGGGCATCGAACCCCAGTCCTGATCGAAGAAGATGCCGCGGCTGCGGTCTTCCGGAATGAAGGACTCACGCAGCAGATCGATCCAGCCGAGGGTCGAAGCACGGTCGCCTTCCAGCTTGCCCACCACGGTACCGGTGTGCAGGTGGTCACCACCGGACAGACGCAGAATCTTGGTCAGCACACGGAAGTGAATACCGTGGTGCGGGTTACGGTCGACCACGGCGTGCATGGCACGGTGGATATGCAGCAGCATGCCGTTGTCGCGACACCAGTTGGCCAGGCCCGTGTTGGCGCAGAAGCCGCCGGTGATGTAGTCGTGCATGATGATGGGTGCGCCAATTTCCTTGGCGTATTCGGCACGCTTGTACATCTCTTCCGGGGTCGGCGCAGTCACGTTCAGGTAGTGGCCCTTGCGCTCTCCGGTTTCGGCTTCGGCCTTCAGCGTAGCCTCCTGAACGAAGTCGAAACGCTGACGCCAGCGCATGAAAGGCTGGCTGTTGACGTTTTCGTCGTCCTTGGTGAAGTCCAGGCCACCGCGCAGGCACTCGTACACCGCACGGCCATAATTCTTGGCTGACAGACCCAGCTTCGGCTTGATGGTGCAACCCAGCAGCGGACGGCCGTATTTGTTCATCACGTCGCGCTCGACCTGGATGCCCAGGGGCGGACCGCCACAGGTTTTGACGTAGGCGATCGGGAAGCGCACGTCTTCCAGACGCAGGGCGCGAACCGCCTTGAAGCCGAATACGTTGCCGACCAGCGAAGTGAACACGTTGACCACCGAGCCCTCTTCAAACAGGTCGATCGGGTAGGCGATAAAGGCATAGAAGCAAGTGTCATCGCCAGGCACATCCTCGATGCGATAGGCACGGCCCTTGTAATAATCCATGTCGGTCAGCAGGTCGGTCCACACTGTGGTCCAGGTGCCGGTCGACGATTCGGCGGCCACGGCTGCCGCCGCTTCCTCACGGTCCACGCCCGCCTGCGGGGTGATCTTGAAACACGCCAGGAGGTCGGTGTCCAGCGGGGTGTATTCCGGCATCCAATAGGTCTGCCGGTATTCCTTCACCCCGGCCTGATAGGTTTTCACTGCCATTGTATTTGCTCCTTGCTTGCTGATTCAGACTAAATTCCAAACCCTAATACCCGACCGTCTTGCCAACTTCAGCCGAGCCCTCAGGAAACCCTGAACAAAACCCCCCAACCTTCCTTGAAAGGGTTCAGAGGACTTGTTCAAAGCTTCCTTTTCATCTACGCCTCGAACAGAGAATGCCAAGCGCGAGCGCCACCTTATCCGCTGTGTTGCATAATTAACAATTCATAATCATAATACGAACCATAATTTAATGTTATCGATTGTCCGTGCACATCACTTTACGCCAGCTCCAGGTGTTTGAGGCCGCCGCCCGTCTTGGCGGTTACACCCGCGCCTCCGAGGCACTTCACCTGTCGCAACCGGCGGTATCGATGCAGATCCGCCAGCTGGAAGAACAGGCCGGGATGCCGCTGTTCGACCAGATCGGAAAGAAAGTCCACCTCACCGATGCCGGTCGCGCCCTCTATCGCCACACCCAGGACATCCTGGCGCAGGTGCGGGAAGCACAATTCGAGCTCGAGGAAATGCGCGGCGTCCGGCGCGGGCATCTCAATATCACGATCGCCAGCACCGCGAATTATTTCGCGCCGCGGCTACTGGCGGCGTTTTGCCAGCGGCACCCCGAGGTCAAGGTCAGCCTGGATGTCAGCAACCGCGAACATATCCTCGCCCTGCTCGGGGAGTCCGACAAAGACCTTGCCATCATGGGGCGCCCGCCCGAGGGTTCCGACCTGGTGGCGCACCCCTTCATGGAAAACCCGCTGGTGGTGATCGCCACGCCGGCCCATCCGCTGGCGCACGAATCCGGCATTTCGCCCGCGCGTCTGGCCGAAGACCCTTTTATCAGCCGTGAGCAGGGTTCCGGCACGCGCATGGCGGTCGAACGCTTTTTCGACGCCGCCGGCCTGCGACTCGCCACCGCCATGGAAATGAGCAGCAACGAAGCGATCAAACAGGCGGTACAGGCCGGGCTGGGCTGGGGCGTTGTCTCGATCCACACCCTGGAAATGGAACGCGCGCTTGGCCGCCTGGCCATCCTCGACGTGCAGGGATTTCCGATTCTGCGTCAATGGTATGCCGTGCATCGCCCCGCCAAACGCTTTTCGGCGGTGGCGCAGTCCTTCCTCGACTTCGTCATGACCGAAGCCGGCAGCCTGCTGGCCCGCCCACCGGGATAAGCCGCATCAGGCAACGAATTTCTCCCGCCGCACCACCTGCGTGTCAGTCACGAATGCCACCAGATGATGGCCGCGTTTCATCAGCTTTTCCACATCGGCCAGAACCGCCTCCAGGCTGGACTCGGGCACAATCATCATGAAAAGGATGTTGCTTTCGCCTTCCAGCGCGCCGGACTGCAGGCCCGCATCGCCGGCACCGCGCGCATTCAGTACCGTGTAGCCGGTGGCGGCATGCGCCTCGGCGATGCCGGACAGCCGCTCCTCCAGCGTCGCATTGGCGACGATGTTGATGAGTTTCATGAGATGGAATGGTGGCATGCAGACTCCTGGTCACGCCCCCGTCAGCCGGGCGGCAAAAAAATGGAAAAGCGGGATGCCGACAATCACGTTGAACGGAAACGTCACCCCGAGCGAGAGCGTCAAATAGTAGGACGGATTGGCTTCGGGAATGGCCATGCGCATGGCCGGCGGCACCGCGATATAGGAGGCCGACGCGCCCAGCACCGCCACCAGCAGCGTACCGCCAACACCGAAGCCCAACCAGTAATGGCCGACCAGCAAACCCGCCGCGCCCCCGATCAAGGGCATCGTCAGACCAAACGCCACCAGAAGCCAGCCGACGCGCCTGAATTCGCCGAAGCGCTTGCCTGCCTCCATGCCCATCTCGAGCAGAAACAGCGACAGCACCCCCATGAACAGCGTCGTAAAGAACGGGGTGATGGTGGCGAGCGAATCCGGTTTGACCACAAAGCCGACCACCAGGCCGCCAAACAGCAGAATCACGCTGCCGTTGGTAAAGGCATCGCGCAGCAACTCGCCCATGTGGTTTTCGCGCGCATTTTCTTCGCCGCCGGCACGATCGGCGCGCGAATAGCGCGCCAGCAGCAGGCCGACGATGATGGCGGGCGATTCCATGATCGCCAGCATGATGACAGGGTAGGACTCGTATTCAATATTCTGCGCATGCAGGTAAGCGATCGCGGTGAGAAAGGTCCCCGCGCTGACCGAGCCATAGTGTGCGGCAATGGCCGAGGCGTTGAGCTTGTCGATCCGCGCCGCCAGCAAAATCGCGTAGGCCACAATCGGCAAGCCGAAGCCCAGCGCGAGCGCTGCGGCCACCGACTCCATCGCCGCGCCCATGTCGGCGTGCGACAGTTCGATCCCGCCCTTGAGGCCGATGCCGATCAGCAGATAGATGGACAGCGCCTTGGCCAGCTCGGGTGGAAACTTCAGATCGGACCTGACCAGTTGAGCCAACAGCCCAAGGGCAAAAAACAGGACCGCCGGTATTAGCAGATTGCTCAAATCCATCGCATCTCCCTCGCCATTGCGCAAACAGCCGGGTGTTCGGCCCTGCCCGGCACTGCAGGCGGCGCCACAACCTACGGACGATGCTACGCGCAGAAAAGCATCATTAACAATGAATGATAATAATGAAAATCATCAGGAAATCTTATGGAAATAGGGCGAAGTTCAGGCGGCTTCGCGCAGATAGGCATGAATGGCCGCGATGACCGACTCAGCCTTGATGACCAGGCCAAGGTCGATCATTTCCGTTCCCATGACCATGGACTGATTATTGGCGGGTACCGGAACCGGCACCAGGTGATTCCCTTCTTCGCGAAAAAAAACCGCGGCCACCACACCTGCAAACAGGAATTTCTTGCCGCCCTGCGATGAACCCAGGTGCGATGAACGCAGGGTGTCGGGCTGGTAAATGAATACGGGACTGCCACTGGAGCCGGGGTAGACCGCGGCATCGATGAGGAATTCCGGTCGGCCTTCGAAATCCAGCGCGATCGGTGTGGCCGTGGTGCCGCGCCGCATGATCGGCATCAGGTTGACCTGATCCCACACGCCGCTGGGGTAGCCGACGAATATCACCTGTTCCAGCGCATCGAGCGCGCGCATCGTCGACGCATCGGGCGCCAGGCTGCTGTCAATCGCGTGGTAATACAGCTCGACGCCCTGATCGCGCGCAGCCTGTTCCAGCGGTCGCAAGGGAATGATGGCAATGTCCACCTCCGGATCCGGATGCATGAACCAGGCGTGCGAAAAGTCGTTGATGTTGATCTGAAAGCGCTCGCCGAATGCCGGCTGGCCACGTTTCTTCTGGGTGAACACCAGGCCGCCGCTGCGCACGCCCTCAACCAGGTGACGGTTGGTGACGACGAAGGTGTGCGTGCCGCCGCCCGTTACATGGCTGAACACGAAGGCGGTGCCGGACCCCTCGCTGCCGTCTTCCAGCACCGTATCGACACGAATGGTGTTGAACAGCAGTTTCTTGGTGATGGAATTGATTTCCACGCGGCATTCTCCAGTCAGGCTGTGGCCGGTTTCACCGGGCAGAACAGGTCTTCTTTCGCGGCATCGCCCAGACGTTCGTAAATGGCGGTGATTGCCCGATTTTCGGTCGGAAAGATGTTGGCCTGACCGATCACATCAAACAGGCCGGTGTTGCGCATCACGTCCAGCACCTGCTTTTTCAACCCCGAGAACACCAGGGTGACGCCCGCCGCCTTCAGGCGGTCGGTCAGGTGATGCACCACCTCCTCGCCCGAGGCGTCAAGCTGGTTGATGGCGTCGCCGACGATCAAAACATATTTGGCCTTGGGATGGTCGGCCAGCGCTTCCAGCACGGCGTCCTCAAAGTAGGACACATTGGCGAAATACAGCGAACCGTCGTAACGCATCGCCATCACATGCTCGCTGGTCGGCAGGTCGGGATTGACCTTGATGTCGCGCAAGGTGCCGTCGGTGTAGCGCCCCAGCAGCGCCACGCGCGGCTTCATGGTGCGCAGCAGGAACAGCACGATCGCCAGCCCGGCGCCAACCAGGATGCCCATGTCCAGATGCGGCGCAAACAGGGCCGTGGCAAGGAAGGTGACGATGGCGGCCGCGCCATCGTGCTTGTGCGCCAGCCAGGCGTGCTTGATCGCCTCGATGTTCACCAGGCCGCCGACCGCCATGATGATGACCGCGGCCAGCACCGCCTGCGGCAGGTGGTACAGCAACGGCGTCAGGAACAGCAGGGTCACCACCACCAACAGTACGGTGAACACCGCCGACAGCCCGGAAGTCGCCCCCATGCTGGCGTTGACCGCCGTTCGCGAGAATGAGCCGGACGAAGGATACGCCTGCGAAAAGCTGCCCGCGATGTTGGCCAGGCCCTGGCCGATGAGTTCCTGATTGGGGTCGAGCCGTTGCCTGGTTTTGGCGGCCACCGCCTTGGCGATCGAAATCGCCTCCATGAAGCCCACCAGCGAAATCACCAGCGCGGCCGAGAGCATCGCGCCCAGCTTCTCCATGTCCAGGGTTGGCACGCCGATGGGCGGCAGGCCTTCCGGCACCTTGCCGACGACCTCGCCCCCGCCAACCAGCGTGAATTTACCCTGGGACACCTTGCGGATGCGGTAAGTCGCGTCATCGAGCTTGATGCCCGCGGGCGCCTTGCCGACCGGATACACCGCAAGCGTCTTGCCCGTCTCATCGATCTGTCGCACGACCGGTATCAGGCGCAGGGTCTTGTGTTCCCTGCCCGACACCGCTTCCGCGCCCCTGAGGGCCAGGCGCGCCAGCGCCACGTCGGCCTCGAGCTTCACCGCATCGACGCTGTCATGCCCGCCCGCCTTGAGCGCCGCGCTCAAGGCGTCGTTCTTTTCGGCGATTTCGACATTCAGCCGGTCCACTTCGGCCACCGCCGCGACAACCTTATCGACCTGCGCGCGCAACGCCGGCTCGACCACCTGGTCCACCGTGCCACTTGAGTTTTTCTCAAAGCCGGTCGCCCATGAAATGAGGGTTGTCAGCGCCACCGCAATCAGCACGCCCGGCAGCCTGGGCGCATATTTCTTCAACGCCCACATCAGCGCCATGGCGCCCACGCCCATCGCCAGCGTCGGCCAGTGCGTGTCACCCACCTGCCTGAATACGCCGACGATGTCGTTGAGGAAGGACTCGGTACGCGGCATCGACACGCCAAGCAGTTTGGAAAGCTGCGACAAGCCGATGATAATGGCGGCGGCGTTGGTAAAGCCGACAATCACTGGGTGTGACAGGAAGTTGACAATGACGCCGAGCTTGAACACGCCCAGCGCCAACTGAATCAGCCCCACCAGCAGGGTCAGCATGATGGCCAGTGCGATGAATTGTTCGCTGCCGGGGGGGGCCAGGGTCGCCAGCGCCGACGCGGTCAGCAGCGAAACCACCGCCACAGGGCCAGTAGCAAGCTGGTTCGAAGACCCCCACATCGCGCCGACCAGCACCGGCAGAAATGCGGCATACAGGCCATAGTACGCAGGCAGGCCGGCCAGCTGCGCATACGCCATCGACTGCGGAATCAGCACCAGGGCGACGGTCAGGCCCGCCAGAAAGTTGATCTTGACCGCATCCGTCGTGAGCGGAAACCAGCGCAAAAAAGGGAGAAAACGTGCGTAGCGCTCAAACTGGAATTTCATGCCGGCGAACTCTATAAACCGCGCAAAGCGCATGGAAATTAGAAATAACTTGTTATTATATCAGCAAATTCTAATTGCTTCCTTGACCCGACCGGCATGTTTTCCAACCCTTCCGGCATCACCAGCGCCCTGCAATCCTTCCGCATCGAGCACCGGGCGCTGTGCTACAGCAACTTCATTCCCAAGCTCTACAACTGGTGCCTCAAACTGGGCTTCACCCACGGCAAGATCATGCCCTCGCGCGCCTTCTGCTCGGACGAAAGCCAGGGCGTGCCCATCATCCTCATCGCCAAGCATTTTGGCGTATTCCCCTTTAACCATGGTCGAGTAGGCGGCATCGTCTCGGTGGATCGCCACGGCCCGCACGCCGACCACGGCCGTGACCTGATGCTGCTGCAATCGAGCCACGTCGGTTACGACCCGGACACCGGCGAGTTCGGCGTCTACCGCCGGCTGCATACAGAACACGGCGACAACAGCTGCAGTTGCGGCAAGATCGGCAACATTCTCGACTGGTATCGCACTGAATATCGATATGCCCGCGAAAACGTCCGCCTGGCGCGTTACGACGGACAGCCCGTAGTGCTGGTCGACAACCTGCTGCTGAATACCGAGCGAACGCAAGGGCTGTTTCTCAACCTGGAGCGGCTAGTGCAGCACGATGCGGACGGCAGATTTCATACCCTCAACACGCTCAGCACCGCCTATACCCTGCCCGCTGCCCCGGCGCTGGTCGAGCGGCTGGGCGAAGCTGCGTGGCCGTCACATGGCAGCGCCGAACTGGGCATCAGCCTCGCACCGGAAGATTTCCACTTCAAGCGCATCTTCGCCAACCGCGACCCACTGCAAGATCAGCTCGAGCGCAACCTGCTGGCACCCATGCCGTGGATCGTCAGCGCGAAACACCCCCTGCTCACCGCCGCCTGCCTCAACACCCAGGCCGAGTTCGACCGCACCTATCGCAGCCTGGCGCACAACCCGGCGATGCGCGACAAGAACATGCTGTTCGTATCCGGCATCAATATCGACATTTCACCCGCCGACCAGACCCATTTCCCGTTGACCCAGTTCGTGCCCTGGGCCGCTTACCTGCACCTGGCCGACGGCACGCGTCAGATCATGGAACAGGACGAGCTGCTGGAAACGCTGGCAGGCATGCCGGTCGACAACCCCGACCAGATTCGTTTCGATGCATCCATCGAGGCCATGGCCCGAGCCCCCAAGGTGCAGGTGCAGCTGGACAAGGCCTGAACCGCTGCCGTACCATCCGCCCGTCGGGGCGCCAGCCCCCCGGCGTTTGGGTGAGCAACTCACCTGCAAGACGGTGTCCCGTCCAAGACTGGTCTTCTTCTATCCCTTGACTTGGAGCAATTCGCGTGGACACCGTACCAACCGCTGCACCCGCGCCCGTCACCCTGGGCGTATCCTTCAAATACTGGCTCAAGCTCGGCTTCATCAGCTTCGGCGGCCCCGCCGGCCAGATTGCCATGATGCATCAGGAACTGGTGGAAAAACGCCGCTGGATTTCCGAACACCGTTACCTGCACGCGCTCAACTACTGCATGCTGCTGCCGGGGCCGGAGGCAACCCAGCTGGCGATCTACATCAGCTGGCTGATGCACGGCGTGAAAGGCGGGATCATCGCCGGCGTGCTGTTCTTCCTGCCATCCTTTCTGCTGCTGTCGCTGCTGGCGGGCCTCTATCTCGCGTATGGCGACCTGCCTTGGGTGCAGGGCATCTTCTACGGCATTCGGCCGGCGGTGGTGGCGATCGTGCTGTTCGCAGCGTGGCGCATCGGTAGCCGCGCCTTGAAGAACGAGGTGCTGTGGGGCATGGCGGCGCTGGCCTTCATCGGCATCTTCTTTTTTGACATCGCCTTTCCGTGGATCGTGCTCGCCGCCGGCCTGCTCGGTGCGATCGGCGGCAAACTCGCGCCGCACAAGTTCAAGAGCGGCGGCGGGCACGGCGCCAGCGCAAAACAATACGGCCCGGCCATCATCGACGACGACACCCCGCCGCCGGCCCACGCGCGCTTCAGCTGGCGCAAGATTGCGCTCAAGCTCGGCGCCTTCGTGCTGATCTGGCTGGGGACAATGCTGGCGATTCAGGGCGCGCCCGATCTCTACCACATGGGCGAATTCTTCACCAAGGCCGCCTTCCTCACCATCGGCGGCGCCTATGCGGTGCTGCCCTACGTCTACCAGGGCGGCGTCGAGCACTACCAGTGGCTGACCGGCCCGCAGATGATGGACGGCTTGGCGCTGGGCGAGGCCACGCCGGGTCCGCTGATCATGATCGTCACCTGGGTCGGCTATCTCGGCGGCGTCGCCAAGGAGGTGCTCGACAACCCGGTGGCGGCCGGCCTGGCCGGCGCGGCGGTGGCAACGTTTTTCACCTTCCTGCCGTCCTTCCTGTTCATCCTGGTCGGCGGCCCGCTGATCGAGGCGACACGCGGCGAGATTCGCTTCACTGCGCCACTCACCGGCATCACCGCGGCGGTGGTCGGCGTCATACTCAACCTCGCGGCCTTCTTCGCCTGGCATACTTTCTGGCCGCAGGGCACGGCAGACGCGCCGTTCGCGGGAACCTTCGACTGGCTCCCCGTCATCGTCGCCCTCGCCGCCTTCGTCGCCCTGTGGAAATACAAGGCCGACATCATGCAGGTGATCGGCGTATGTGCCCTGCTCGGTCTGGTTTATTCATTCTTGATGTGAGGACATTCATGGAACCTACTGCACAACCCCTGAAGCGCTGCGGATGCGGCAGCCCAAGCGAGAAATGCGAGGAATTGGCGCGCACGATCAAACCCGCCCAGCTCGACCCCGACACCACGCTGGTGTTCGATGTGCGGCGCGAAGCCGATTACGCCGCGTCCAATGAGGCCATTCCCGGCGCGTTGTGGAAAAACCCGGACAAGATCGACGCCTGGATCGGCGCCGTTCCACGCACGCTCGACGTGGCGATCTACTGTGTGCGCGGCGGTTCCGTATCGAACAGCGTGGTCGACCGCCTGCAGGCCGCAGGCGTCAAGGCGCGCTTCATCGAGGGCGGCATCGAGGCGTACAAGGCAGCGGGCGGCAAAGTCATCTCAAAATGAAATGGGTCACCCGCGCGCGGCCCAAGATCGACCGCATCGCCTGCCCCTGGCTGGTCGCGCGCTTCATCGACCCGGCGGCCGAGTTTCTGTATGTCCCCGCCGACCAGGTACTGAAGGTGGCGGAAGAAACCGGCGCGATTTCCTACGACATCCCGGGCGTGGAATACGGCCACGTCGGCGAACTGTGCAGCTTCGATGCCTTTCTGCGCCTGCACAGGCTGGACGACCCGGCCTTGCAGCAGCTCGCCGTCATCGTGCGCGGCGCCGACACCGCCCGGCTCGATCTGGCGCCGCAATGCGCAGGACTGCTGGCGCAGTCGCTCGGCCTGTCGGCGATGTTCCCGGACGATCACGTCATGCTGCAGCATGGCATGCTGATGTATGACGCCTACTACGCCTGGATAAAACAGGCTCATGGTGAGACCCATGACTGGAAACCGGCAGCCGCCTGAGTCCCGCCCCTACCCATTGGGAGTGGTTGACTAATTTACTTGGTTATTCTATGGTTCGGCATCGTCATTTTTACTGGACACTAGGACTGCATCATGGAACGCGAAATCAACGGCAAAATGGTCGAAACCGACCCCGAAGGCTATCTGGTCAACCTGGAAGACTGGTCCGAGGAACTGGCTGTCGAGCTGGCCAGGGAAGACAACCTGGAACTGGGCGAAAACCACTGGAAAATCATCCATTACATGCGCGAGTTCTTCGCCCAGAACGGCACTGCGCCCAACCTGCGCTTCCTGCAGAAGGGTCTGAAGGAAGAATTCGGCGCGGAATGGGGCGAGAAGAAATTCCTGTTCGACCTGTTCCCGTTTGGCCCCGCCAAGCAGGCAGGCCGCTACGCCGGCACCCCGAAGCCGACCGGCTGCGTATAAGTACACGCACCCGTCGCATCAAAACGCCCCGCCCCGTGCGGGGCGTTTTGTTTGGCAAACCCCTCGTAGGAGCGCCTTCCATGGCGCGGACTTGTTTGAAGTCCGCTACACCGTCTCGCGGAACATGAAATATACCGCGCCCACCAGGCACAAGGCCGCCCACAGAAAATCCCACTTCAGTTCCACCTTCATGTACAGCACGGCAAACGGCATGAACACCGACAGGGCAATCACTTCCTGCATGATCTTCAGTTGCGGCAGGCTCATCACGGTGAAGCCAATGCGGTTGGCCGGCACCTGCAGCAGATACTCGAACAGGGCGATGCCCCAACTGGCGAATGCCGCGATAATCCACGGCTGGTTATTCATATCTTTGAGGTGCGCATACCACGCGAAGGTCATGAAAACATTAGACAGCGTGAGCAGGATCAGGGTTTGCAGGGAAGCGGGCATGGCTACGATCCAAAACGGCAGACGCGCGAATTGTAGGGGCCTCTCGCGTTAAAATGCCGCTTTTATTCGGCGAGTCAGGCATATGAACGCTCCTCTGGTCGGTGTGGTGATGGGCTCTTCCAGCGACTGGGAGGTGATGAAGCACGCGGCGATGCTGCTGAAGCAACTGGGCATCCACTTCGAAGCGAAAGTGGTATCCGCGCACCGCACCCCGGATCTGCTGTACGAATACGCCTCGACCGCCGAAGCGCGCGGGATCAAGGCCATCATCGCGGGCGCTGGCGGCGCCGCCCACCTGCCGGGCATGATCGCCGCCAAGACCATCGTGCCGGTGCTGGGCGTGCCGGTGCCGTCGAAATACCTCAAGGGAATCGATTCGCTGCTCTCCATCGTGCAGATGCCGAAGGGCATCCCGGTCGCGACCTTCGCCATCGGCGAAGCCGGCGCGGCCAACGCGGCGCTATTCGCCGCGGCGCTGATCGCGCGCTTCGACAACGGCCTGGCTGAACAGCTGCACGACTTCCGCAAGGGACAATCCGACTCGGTGATGGCGATGGACCTGCCCGATGTCGAGTAAGCCGCTGCCCACGCTGCCTATTTTGCCGGGAGCAACCCTGGGCATTCTCGGCGGTGGCCAGCTCGGCCGCATGTTCACCATCGCCGCACGCACCATGGGCTACAAGGTCATGGTACTCGACCCCGATTTCACCAGCCCCGCCGGGCAGATGGCCGACGTCCATCTGCAGGCCGACTACACCGACCACGGCGCGCTGCGGCAGCTTGGCGCCGCCTGCGCCGCCGTCACCACCGAATTCGAAAACGTGCCGGCCGCGAGCCTGATCGAGCTGGCGAACCATTGCCGGGTGTCGCCCGGCGCGGCGGCCGTCGCCATTGCGCAGGACCGCAGCCACGAGAAGTCCTGGCTCGCCGAGAACGGCTTCGCCACGGCGCCGTTCGCACTGGTCACTTCCGAAGCCGACCTCGACGCCGCGCTGGCGGCGGCCGGTGCGCCGGCGCTGCTGAAAGTGTCGCGCTTCGGCTACGACGGCAAGGGCCAGGCCCGGGTCGCCACGCTCGACGACGCGCGCGCAGCCTTCCGGGAATTCGGCGGCCAGCCCTGCGTGCTGGAAGGCTTCGTCAAGCTGGAGCGCGAGGTGTCGGTGGTGCTGGCGCGCGGCGACGCCGGCGAATGCGCGCTGTTCCCGGTCGCCGAAAACCGCCACGAAAACGGCATTCTCGACGTCTCCATCGTCCCGGCCCGCGTGCCCGACAGCCTTGCGCAGCAGGCCCGCGACATGGCGCGCGCAATCGCCGACAAGCTCGGCTACATCGGCGTGATGGCGGTCGAGTTTTTCATCGCCGATGGACAGCTGATGGTCAACGAAATGGCGCCGCGCCCGCACAATTCCGGCCACTACACGCTGGACGCCTGCGTCACCGACCAGTTCGAGCAGCAGGTGCGCGCGCTCGCCGGCCTGCCGCTGGGCGACACCCGCCTGCTGTCGCCGGTGGCGATGGTCAACATCCTCGGCGACCGCTGGCACGACGGCGGGCCGCACTGGGACACGCTGCTGGCGCACCCCGCCATCAAGCTGCACCTGTACGGCAAGGAAGCCGCGCGGCCGGGCCGCAAGATGGGTCATTTCAACGTGCTCGACGCCGACCCGGAAGCGGCATTGAAACTCGCGGAGCAAATGCGTGATGCGCTTTAACGCCCTGATCGATGGCGCCCGCTTCGGCGCGCTTGCGCTGATCGTCCTGTACGGCACCGCCAGCGCCGCCGAGAATGGCGCGCGGCAGCCCCTACGCATCGGCCCTCACGCCTTCAAGGTCGAGATCGCCGCCACCGAGCCCCAGCGCCAGCGCGGCCTGATGGGCCGCACCCACCTTGCGGCTGACGGCGGCATGCTGTTCGTGTTCGAGCAGCCGGGCCGGCATTGCTTCTGGATGCGCAACACGCCGCTGCCCCTGTCGATTGCCTTTATCGATCCGACCGGCCGCATCGTCAGCCTTGCCGACATGCAGCCGAACTCCGACACAGTGCATTGCCCCCCTGCCGACATCGGCTACGCACTGGAAGTCCGGCAGGGTGAATTCCAGCGCCGTGGCATCCTGCCGCGCGCGCAGGTGGATGGCTTGCCCCGATAAATTTCAGGGAGTGATCGACAGCACCCGGAGCTCCATTTCGCCGCCCTTGTCGTCATTGCGCAGGACACGCACCGGCAGGTAATGCCGGTCGATCGCCAGCCAGATTTCAAAGCGGCCGTCGCCATCGGCCCGCCGCACAAGATGCAGGGTGCGCAATGCGCCCAGCGCGGTTTCCAGGGTTGCTTCGCCGCGCACATCGTAAGCGTAGTCGCGCAGCTTCTTGCCGTTGAACACGCTGTAGGCCAGTTGGCCGTCGGTGGGCGGCGCGGTCAGCGCCAGCTGGAAAAACAGGCTGAGCGCATCCTGCACCTCGCCCCGATAAGCGAAATGGCGCGGCGCGCCCTTCGCCGGGGTGAGCGTGAGCGTGGCGTTGGCCGGGTCGAAACGCGCGCTGCTGCGCTTGTCGCCGCGCTGATCCCAGAACTCTTCCGGCACCAGGCCGCGCGGGGTAATGCGTCCGCGGCTGGTCTGCACGAAACGCCCGCTGTAGAAAATGCCCGCAATCCCGGTGGCGGCGGCCACGCTGGTCACGGTATAGCCCTCGCCTTCGTTGACCCACAACAGCGTTTGCTCGCCCCTGGCCAGCCCGTAGCGCACCTGAAAGCGCAGGTCGAGGCGCGGCGGCAGCGCGTTCAGGGACGGCCCTGCCGCTTCGGCTTCCGCCGCCGGCACATTGGCCGGCTCCGCTTCGATCGCAGGCAACTCAGCGGACGACGCCACCTCCGGCATGAGCGCTTCGGCATCAATCGTGGATTCGGGCACAGCGGCTTCTGCGACGACTCCGGCCGGCGGCGCGGGCCTCGGGCGCGACGGCGGGGGCGCGGGTTTGACGAGCGCGCGCGGCGCCTCCACAGGCGGCAGCTGCACCAGCCGCGCTTCGATGGGGGACGATTCCGACGGAGCCTGTCCCTGCGGCAGGGTCCACGCCAATCCGCCAAGCAGCGCGGCATGCAGCAGCAGCGATCCCGCCAGGGCCAGCCACCATGCGCGCGCGCTGCGGGGCACCCGGTTCAGGTCCTGATGCTGGCGCGCACCAGGCGCTGTTCAAGGGTGACGCCGTCTTCGCGCACCCGGATTTGCACCGGCAGGTTGTTGCGCGCCGGCGCGATCCACACGGTGATGGCCTTTTCGTCCGGTTTTTGCTCGATGCGCTGATACTGCCGCGTGCCCAGTGTCCCCAGCGGCGTCTGGATGGCGCCGCCATCGCTCCATGCGTAGCGATAATCGTTGAGGTCGCGCCCGCTCACCACCTGCAGGCTGAAATCAGCGGGCAGGCTGGGGACGAACATGAACTGGTATACCTGCGAAAGCTGGTCCTGCGCGCCATTCTGCAAGCCATCGACCGTCCACGATTTTCCCTTGTACTGCCAGGCGATGCTGCGCTGCGTCCAGTCGAGGCGCGCGGTCGCCAGCTTGTGCGGCGCGTCGCTGCGCGCGTGCTGGAATTGCGTGGGACGCAGGCCCTGCGGCGTGACCAGGCCGGTGCTTTCGAGACGGATATTGCCCGGCCACAGCACTTTCAGCGGGCCGTTCGCCCGCGTTTCGCTGACGAGGGTGTAGCGGCTGCCGTTGCGGGTGAAGGTGTCGGTCACCTGGCCGAGCTTGTGGCCGTTGCGGTAGAGGTCGTACACCACGCTCATGTGCTGCGGGGGGGCGGCCCGGGCGGTGGCGGCTAGCAGGGTGGCGGTCAGCAGGAGGATTCTGAGCATCGTCACCTTTCCGAGGAAAACACTGACTGTGACGTCGGATCGCCCTTCAAGTTTACGCGGCCATGGTTTATTTCCAGTCGCCCTTCGGCAAACCAGCGGACGGCCTGGGGATAGATGCGGTGTTCCTGCGCCAGCACGCGCGCCGCCAGCGTGTCGGGGGTGTCGTCCGCCCGCACCGGCACCGCGGCCTGGATGACGATGGGGCCGTGGTCCAGATCGGTGGTGACGAAATGCACGGTGCAGCCGTGGATTTTCACGCCTTCCGCGAGTGCGCGCTCGTGGGTTTTCAGCCCCGGGAACATGGGCAGGAGCGAGGGGTGGATGTTCAGCAGGCGGCCCTCGAAGCGTGCGATGAACGCGGCGCTGAGGATGCGCATGTAGCCCGCCAGCACCACCAGGTCGGGCCGGTAGCGCTCGATCTCGTCGGCCAGCAGGGCGTCGAAGGCCTCGCGGTCGGGGTGTTGGGTGTGGTCGAGCGCAATGGCGGTCAGGCCGCGGGCGCGCGCATAGTCGAGGCCGGCGGCGTTGGGCCGGTTGCTGATGACGGCGGCGATTTCAATCGGCAGCTGCGCTTCGGCGATCGCCAGGAAATTGCTGCCGCGCCCGGACAGCAGCACGACGACGCGGCAGGTCACGAATAAATCACCTGCTCCGCACCGTCGGGACGCGCGACAATTTCGCCGATCTGCCACACGGTCTCGCCGCTTGCCGTGAGGTGCGCCATCGCGGCGGCGGCGTCGCTTGCCGCCACCACCACGCACATGCCGATGCCGCAGTTGAAGGTGCGCAGCATTTCGGCCGGCTCGACGTTGCCGGCCTGCTGCAGCCAGTCGAACAGCGGCGGCCGCGTCCAGCTGGCTTGATCGACGCGCGCGGCGACGCCTTCCGGCAGGCAGCGCGGCAGGTTGCCGGTGATGCCGCCGCCGGTGATGTGCGCCATGCCTTTGACGTTGAGCTTTTCCATCAGCGCCAGGATCGGCTTGACGTAAATCCGCGTCGGCGCCATCACCGCATCGGCGAACGGGCGGCCGTGGAAATCGGACTTGAGTCCGACGTGGCTGATGTCGATCAGCTTGCGGATCAGCGAATAGCCGTTGGAATGCGCACCGGAAGACGCCAGCCCCAGCACCACGTCGCCCGGCGCGATGGTCTGTCCGCCGATGACTTTCGACTTTTCGACCACGCCGACGGCAAAGCCGGCCAGATCGTATTCGCCATCGGGGTACATGCCGGGCATCTCGGCGGTCTCGCCGCCGATCAAGGCGCAGCCAGCCAGCTCGCAGCCGGTGGCGATGCCGGCGATCACCGCTTCGGCGGTGTCGAGGGAGAGCTTGCCGGTGGCGAAGTAATCGAGGAAGAACAAGGGCTCGGCGCCCTGCACCAGGATGTCGTTGACGCTCATCGCGACGAGGTCGATGCCGACGGTGTCGTGGCGGTTCAGCTCGAACGCCAGCTTCAGCTTGGTGCCGACGCCGTCGGTGCCAGAGACCAGCACCGGCTCCTTGAATTTCTTGGAAATCTCGATCAGCGCGCCGAAGCCGCCGATGCCTGCCAGCACTTCGGGACGCATGGTGCGTTTGGCCAGCGGCTTGATGCGCTCGACCAGGGCATCGCCGGCGTCGATATCGACCCCGTCATCTTTATAGGAAATGGAAGACACACCCGGCTCCAGAATCAAAAAGTGCGGTATTTTACCGCCTATGTCGACTCCCCGTCCGTTCAACCTTCCCTGGCTTGCGCTCGCCGCGCTGCTCGTCACGGGCGGGCTCGTTTATCTGCTCGGCCCCATCCTCACGCCCTTCCTGTCCGGCGCCCTGCTGGCCTACATGTTCGACCCGCTGGTCGACCGGCTGGAAGCGCGCGGCCTGTCGCGCACCAGCGGCACCGTGCTGGTCATCGTGTTTGCCGGGCTGGCGCTGTTCGGCCTGCTGCTGGTGGCGCTGCCGCTGTTCCAGGGGCAGTTCGCCGAATTGAGCCAGCGCGTGCCGGCCGCGCTCGACCTGCTGCAGACCCGCTTCCTGCCCTGGCTGCAACAGACCTTCGGCGTCGCTATCGATTTCAATCTCGATGCACTCAAAACCTGGCTGACCGAACAGGCCACCGAAAACAGCGCCGACTGGCTGCCCACCCTGCAAACCGGCGCGCTCGCCATCGTCGGCATCCTGGCCAACTTGCTGCTGATTCCGGTGGTGATGTTCTATCTCCTGAAGGACTGGGACGTAATGGTGGCGCGGGTGGCGGCGCTCATGCCGCGCCCCTGGATGGGGGCCGCCACCCGCGTCGCCCACGCGATGGATGCAGTGGTCGGCGAATTCCTGCGCGGCCAGCTGGCGGTCATGGCCACCCTGTCGCTGTACTACGCCGTGGCGCTGTGGGCGGCGGGGCTGGATTACGCGCTGCCGATCGGCATCCTCACCGGGGTGTTGTCCTTCGTGCCCTTCCTCGGCTTCGGCCTCGGCATGATTCTGGCGCTCCTGGTGGCCGCGCTTCAGTTTGCCGACTGGAGCGGGGTCGCATGGGTAGCGGGCATCTACCTTGCCGGCCAGGTGCTGGAAAGCTACGTCATCACCCCGCGCCTGGTCGGCGAGCGCGTCGGCCTGCACCCGGTGGCGGTGATTTTCGCGCTGGCGGCGTTCGGCCAGCTGTTCGGCTTCGTCGGGGTGCTGCTGGCGGTGCCGCTGGCGGCGGTGCTGCTGGTGGGCTTGCGCGAACTGCGCGGCGTGTATGAGGCCAGCGCCTTCTATCGCGGCGGCTATAATGCCGCCTCCGTTCATTCTGCCATGCCCGCCATGACCGCCTCGCTCCTCGGCCAGTCCCTATTCGAATCGCGCATCGCCTCCCTACCGCTGGTGCATCGCGGCAAGGTGCGCGACATCTATGCCGTCGGCGACGACAAGCTCCTGATCGTCACCACCGACCGCCTGTCGGCCTTCGACGTGGTGATGCCGACGCCGATCCCCGGCAAGGGCGAGGTGCTGACCAAGGTATCGGCCTTCTGGTTCGACAAGCTGAAAGCCATCGTGCCGAGCCAGGCGCTCGACATCGCGCCCGAATCGGTGGTGCTGGAGTCCGAGCGCGACCAGGTGGCCGGCCGCGCCATCGTGGTCAGAAAACTCAAGGCACTGCCGGTAGAAGCCATCGTGCGCGGCTATCTGGTCGGATCGGGCTGGAAGGAATACCAGGCCAGCCAGTCGGTGTGCGGCATTCCGCTGCCCGCCGGATTGAAGCAGGCCGACCGTCTGCCCGAGCCGATCTTCACGCCGTCGACCAAGGCAGCGGTCGGCGCGCACGACGAGAACATCGCGTTCCAACAAATGGCCGAACTGATCGGCGCCGGCCTGGCGAAGCAGGTGCGGGACGTCAGCCTTGCGCTGTACAAGTCCGCAGCGGAGTATGCGCTCACACGCGGCATCATCATCGCCGATACCAAGTTCGAATTCGGGCTGGATGAAACGGGGCAACTGGTGTGGATCGACGAGGCGCTGACCCCGGACTCGTCGCGTTTCTGGCCGGCCGGCCAGTACCAGCCCGGCAGCAACCCGCCCAGCTTCGACAAGCAGTTCGTGCGCGA